>JBKBTZ010000267.1:0-1847 GCA_046290825.1 Limisphaerales bacterium | reverse complement strand
ACCTCGACATGGAAGACGACGGCCGACGGCCGAGGCCGGTGGACCGAGCTCAGTGGCAAATTTCGCGGCTCGATCGAAGTGGTCGAATGGCGCGATCTGATCGCCGACGTCAAATGATCTTCTGGCGCGCCCGGCGCGCGGCGTCACTTCAGCGCCGGCAGGCGGGTGCGGAGCGTGTTGTCAAAATCCACCGGGTCCTGTGCCCAATAGACAAACGTCTGCCCATACGCGCCGTTCCAGAACGTGAAGCGATACATGTCGGAGAATTTGCGCCATGCGGCGGAACCGTCGGCGAAGACCTGGTTGCCGCCGGCCGGTTCATTGCCCTTCTTGTGGGGCGGGCAGTTTTCATAGACCCAGTAACGCGGGTCGGTTTTGGCGACGTGCTGGTCGGCCCAGGTGTTGCCCATGCGGATGAGGGCGTCCGCCGCGAGCGTCCAGTGCGGTTTGGCGGTGCCGAGCTTGATGGGGCTGTAGGACGGGAAGGTGCCGACCGTTGTCCACCAGTTGCTGAGGCCGCCGAAATAGGTGTAGCCGATGACCCATTGCGGCGGATCGGCCCAGCCCTCGAACTGCGGCTTGTCGCGCCGGCTGGGGCAGTTCCAGACGTTGGCGCCCGGGTTTGCCGAGGTGGTTTTGACGACGAGGCCGACGGTCGCCGCCGCGTCCGCACCGGGGTCGGTGAGCGTGTTGGGCACGTTGGCGCGCACGGGCAGGACGCGGTCATTGTTGTCCCCGGCGTAAATGGTCATGCCAATGCCCAGTTGTTTCAGGTTGCTGACGCAGGCAATGCGCTTGGCCTTCTCCTTGGCCTGGGAGAGGGCGGGCAGCAGCATGGCGGCCAGAATGGCAATGATGGCGATGACCACCAGCAGTTCGATCAGGGTGAAGGCGCGCGCGGCGGCGGGGCCGGTGCGGCGGGATACGGGTGATTTCATGGTGCGACAAAAAAGTTTTTACGGGGCAAAGGCCGCCGGAACCACCCCTGGCTCCGGCGGCCACTCCCCATACCCAACCCAAATTACGGGCTGCGCAGGCGGAAGAACACGGTCGGGTTGGCGGGGTTGACCGTGATCACGGCCTGGTTGGTCGCGCCGCTGCCGGCCACGTCCACCCAGTTGGTCGTGATGCCCACCGCCGCCGCGTTGGTCTGCGCCTGCAAAATCCAGCCGACATGGCTGGCCGGCCAGTTCAGCGTCAACTGGTTGCCGCTGACCGAGTAGGTGATGTTCGTCGGCCCGGCGGGCGGGGCGACGGTCAGGACGGTGATGGAGCCGTCGGTCTCGAGGTCGTTCTGCCACGTGGCCCCCGCACCGGTCACGGTGAACCCGGAACCGCCGCTGACCGGCTGGCTGAACAGCGTGAACTTGTCGCCCACGGTCAGGGCCGGGCCGAGGTTGGCCACGGTGAGCGTGCCGGAACCGGTCTTTTGCAACGTGGCCGAAGCGCTCACGAAGTCATTCGACTGGGCGAGCGATTTGTTGATGTCCACGGCCAGGTTGCCGCCGATGGTGAGGTCGCCGAAGAACGTCATCGTGCCGACGCCACCGTCGCCGGGCGCGAGGGTGGTCCCGGCTTGGAGGTTGACGGGGCTGAACACGGTGCCGGTGCCGCCGAGGGTGCCGCCATAGACGTCATACGACAGGGCGAAGTCCTGGCCGTTCACGATCAGCGTGCCGTTGCTGACGGTCATGGTGCCGAAGTAGGTGTTGGTGGCGCCCAGGCGGAGCAGGCCCGAACCGGTCTTGACCACCGAGCCGCTGCCGCTGATGACGGCGTTGAAGGTCAGGTCCGTGGAGCGGTTCCAGACCAGCGTGCCGTTGTTCTCGACGGGGCCGCTGCCGATG
>JBKBTZ010000266.1:0-1852 GCA_046290825.1 Limisphaerales bacterium | reverse complement strand
GGTGCGCGGACGTCCCCGTCCGCAGCCATGTCCACCAACCTGCCGTCCCCAGACCTTCTGCCGCATGGCCAGACAGAAGCCTGTCACCAACGCCACACTCCACGACCAACCACGCTGCTGCGGATGAGGACATCCGCGCGCCGCCGATCAAAAACACCATTCTGGTCCTTGGCGTCCGCCTGTGCTCGGCTGCTTTGGCATCGGCCCGGCACTCCTGGAAAGCGGCGGAAACTGCCGCACGCCAAATGTTCCGCCCCACTCGCGCAACTTTCGGCGGGAAGCCGGGATTCCCGAACAACCAACCAAGCGGCACCCCCTCCGGAGTGGTCACCCGTTTTTTGTCGCCTGTGGAGACGGGAGCGGCAAAATGCGCGGAGATTTTCCTTTCCCAACATGGACATCCGCAAAGCCGTCATCACCGCCGCCGGCCCCGCGCAACGCGCGCTGCCGCTCCAAACCCTCGTGGACCGCGATGGGCAGACCAAGACCGCCCTTGCCATCATCATCGAGGAGGCGCACGGCGCGGGCGCCGGGGAGATTGCCGTCGTCATTCATCCCGGCGATGCGGAAGCGTATCGCGCCGCCGCCGGACCGCACGGACGGCGGTTGCGGTTCATCGAGCAGACCGATCCGCAGGGTTACGGCCACGCCGTCTGGTGCGCGCGGGAATTCACCGGGCGCGACCCGTTCCTGCTGCTGGTGGGCGACCACCTGTATCTCAGCCGCGAGGAGCGGCGGTGCGCGCGGCAACTGGTCGAAATGGCGGTGGCGGAGCATTGCGCGGTGTCCGCCGTGCAGGCGACGCATGAGAGCAAACTTCCCTTCTATGGCGTCGCGGGCGGGCGGCTGGCGGATCATCGCAAGGGCCTTTACGTCATCAACGAAGTGCGGGAGAAGCCGACGCCCACGGTGGCCGAACAACAGTTGATTGTGCCGGGCCTGCGGGCGGGTCACTACCTGTGCTTTTTCGGCATGCACGTGCTGACGCCGCTCGTCATGGAACTGCTGGGCGAGGACGTGCGGGCGGGCCGCATGGCGCATCTGAGCGCGGCGCTGGCCACGCTGGCCGGGCGGGAACGCTATCTCGCGCTCGAGGTGGCGGGCCGGCGTTTCGACATCGGCAACAAATACGGCCTGCTCAACGCCCAACTCGCCCTCGCCCTCGCGGGCCAGGACCGGGACGACGTCCTCACCGGCCTCGTCGAACTGCTCGCGCAGGAAGCCCGTTGAACCGTCCCGCCCCCGCCGCCATGTCGCATCCCCTGCTCGAACTCATCACCTCCGCCGACCCCGCGGTGCGCAACCGGCCGCTCGACGAGTTTTGCGCCCGGGCCACCGCCGCCGAACTGCTCGCCGCGTGCGAGGCGCTCGAGACGTTCCGCCGGTCACGGGACAATTTGTATGAGCGCGTCCGGGCGCTGTTTTTCCTGTATGCGATCCACCGTTTTCACCTGCCCGCCAAGCTGCCGGCGGACCGCGCGGGGCTGATTCCATTTGCCGGTTACGAGCATCTGCTGGAACGGCGGTTCGAGGAGGCGCTCGACCAGTTCCTCGCGGCGCAGGCGGCCACGGGGCCGGGCGATGCGTTGTCCAGCGCGCTGGCGGTGACGTATCAACGGCTCGGGTTCCAGACGCTGGCGGACCAGGTGCGGCGGAGCGTGCGGTCGGTGCGCGGGAACCAGTGGATGTTCCGCATGGGGCATCCGGCGGACCATCCGTTGCGGGTCCGGCCCGAACTGCTGCGCCGCCAGCCGGACGGCAGCTTTCCCGTGTTGCGCGAGCGCACGCCGGTGCGGATGGACCTCAGCCACTCGGGGTGGAGCGACATTTTCTTCCTCGGCATGGATTTGCC
>JBKBTZ010000265.1:0-1861 GCA_046290825.1 Limisphaerales bacterium | reverse complement strand
GGCTACCAGCCCAATGGCGGCCAGCAGGGCTGCGAGCGTCCGGCGGCGCAGGTTTCCCGCCAACCCGCGGGGGCGGCGTTGCCCGGTCGCCGGCTGCGCGCGGCCTTCCGTGCGCGGCACAGGCCCGGTCCGGGCCGCACAGCCGGCCATTCCCGGTAGCGAAGACAATCTGAAACGGGATTGTGGCAATCTGCGCGGAATCTGGCCCGGTCCTCATTGGGTGGCGAGCGCAAAAAGCCCCCGGGCAGCGCATCGGCAGAATTGCCGATGTCAGGCCGGGGCGACGGTTTGTTAGCGTCCTCAGTGCGGATCATCAAACTCGGAAGGATTCGGACCCGGGCCTTGCCTTGAACAACGAGCCGGCGAGTGCAACCGGAAGGATTCGTGGGTTCAGTTGAGTTGGGTTGGGTTGGATGGGGCGGGAGCGTCTTGGGTTGGCGCTCCCGCCCTTTGCCCGGATGGACAACCGCGTTGCGGAAACGAACAAAAAACGTCGTGAACACCAAACTTCGCCGGGGCTTCACGCTCATCGAACTGCTGGTGGTCATTGCCATCATTGCCATCCTCGCTGCGATGCTGCTGCCCGCCCTGGCGCGGGCCAAGGAGCAGGGCCGCCGCGCCGTCTGCCTGGGCAACCTGAAACAGATCGCCATCGGCATGACCATTTTCGCCGATGACAATGAGAGCCGCGTCCTGGCCGCCCGCAACAACGTGGTGCAGAACGCGCTGAATCCCATCGAGCGCGCCGCCGCCGCCACCGTGGGGCTGAACGTCAACTCGAACGGCCCCAACATCTGGGCCTGCCCAAGCCGCGCCCCCGTAGGCCTGCCGTTCTTCGAAACCTATGCGGGCTATGACCAGTGGATCTTGGGCTACCAGTATTTTGGCGGCATTCCCACCTGGTATAACCCGGCGTTCACCGGCGGCACGCCCAGCCGCAGCCCGGTCAAGCTGGCGCTCGCGAAACCCGGCTGGGCGTTCGCAGCGGACACGGTGATGAAGATCAACGGCGCGTGGGGCGGGGCGGATGCTTCGCGGGTGACCTACGAGCGGATGCCGCCGCACACCAGCGCTGCCAACAAGGTGCCCGAAGGCGGCAACCAGGTTTTCGTGGACGGCTCCGCGCGCTGGGTGAAGTTCCGCGAGATGTATTACCTGCACACCTGGACGGTGAACGGCACGCGGATCGCCTATTTCTATCAGGATGACCTCGGCGCGTGCGACCCGCCGGGCATTCGCGCCCAACTGGCGGCCCGCCCGTGAGAATTTTTCCGGCCCCAATCCACCGCAACCAAAACCGCAACCTCCGAACCAAAACGAAAAACCGCCCCATGAAACCACACCCCCTGAACCTGCTGCAACGCCTTGCCAGCCTCGTCCTGCTGGGGGCACTGGCGTGGAACGCCCCCGCCGCTGACATCACCTGGGACACCAGTTCCGACCCGGATGTCCAGGGCGGGGACGGCAACTGGAACAGCACCGAGACGAACTGGACCACCGACGGCGGCGGCACCCGCGTGGCCTGGACCAACGCGCTGTTCTCGGGCGACACGGCCCTGTTCACCACCAACTTCGGGCGCGTGCTGCTCACCGAGGGCATCGGCCTGGCGGGCCTGCGCGTCACCTCCACCGAGAGCGGCACCCTCGGCGGGCGCGCCAACGTCGGCTACCTTTTCCAGGGCGCGGGCGCGATGAGCTTTGGCTCGTTGACCGGCAATTTCGATGTCACCGGCGCCGGAGTGCGGAATTTCCAGGTGGACAACAATCTCATCGGCATCGGCGGGCTGACGGTGGCGTCGGTGGGTGGCGGCACCGGCGACGGGCGGTTCATCCTGGCGGGCGACAACTCCGGGTTGAGCGG
>JBKBTZ010000264.1:0-1911 GCA_046290825.1 Limisphaerales bacterium | reverse complement strand
CGCCTTTTCAAAATTTGCCGGGTTGGCACGCACAAAAATCAACCAGTTCAAAAAAACAGCCGATGTTCAGAGGTCTCGAGATGTCATTTACCGTGGATTACGTCAAAGGCCGCAATCCGAGCAGGTCCCGAAGTGGCAACGAGTTCATTTTTGGCAACCGAGGCAGATAGTGCTCTGGCCTCATTTTTCCCCCGCATTTACTTGGGCCGGGCCGGGTGTTATTGCTGGCCCGTGCCAGACACCGTTTCCGCCACCTGGAAGGCGTTGACCCGCCCCAACCGCCTGTTCCTCCTCGCCGGCCCGTGCGTCATCGAAAGCGAGGCGCTCTGCTTCAAGGTCGCCGCGTCGCTCCAGAAGACCTGCGCCAAGCTCGGCATCACCTACGTGTTCAAGGCCAGCTTCGACAAGGCCAACCGCACCTCCGGCAAGGCCTTTCGCGGCCCGGGCCTCGAGGCCGGCCTCGCCGTGCTCGCCAAGGTGCGGCGCGAATTCGGCCTGCCCGTCGTCACCGACATCCACACCGCCGAACAGGCGCGCGTGGCTGCCGAAGCGGTGGACATCCTCCAGATTCCCGCCTTCCTCTGCCGCCAGACCGACCTCATCGAGGCCGCCGTGGCCACCGGCAGGATCGTGAACATCAAGAAGGGCCAGTTCCTCGCGCCGACCGACATGCAGAACGTGGTGAACAAGGTCCGCGCTTTCGGCGGCCACTACCTCGCGCTCACCGAGCGCGGCACGACCTTCGGCTACAACAACCTCGTGGCCGACATGCGCTCCATCCCGATCATGAAGCGAACCGGCTGTCCGGTGATTTTCGACGCGACGCATTCGGTGCAACTGCCCGGCGGCGGCGGTGACAAGACGGCGGGGCAACGCGAATTCGCCCCCGTGCTGGCCCGCAGCGCCCTGGCGGCGGGGGCGGACGGCCTGTTCATCGAAACGCATCCCGAACCGGACAAGGCCATGAGCGACGGCCCGAACATGATTCCGCTGGCGGAGATGCCGGGCGTGTTGAAGGGATTGTTGAAGGTTTATGAGGCGGTGAGGTAAATAGAAAGCGGCAAGTAATGGAAATGTGGCAGGCGGCGGACATCGCCGCTGCGATCGCGCGCTGGAAGCGTTATCAACTGGCAAAGAAGGAGAACTGACATGGCCCTGACCCGTGAATACAAAAAAACCGTCGTGGCCCGCCTCCAGCGGGACAAGCAGTTTGCCCGCGCGCTCTACGCCGAGGCCATGAACGCCCTGCTCGACGGCGAGACCGAGGAGGGGCTTTCCATGCTGCGCGATCTGGTCCATGCCGGCATCTCGTTCAAGGAGTTGGCGGAGCAGACCGGCTTGGGCGAAAAGGCGCTGCACCGGATGCTAAGTCCGCGCGGCAACCCGACCACGCGCAATCTTTTCGCCGTGACCAAGGCGATTTGCGAACACCTTTCCTTCAAACCGCGCATTGCCGTGGAGGCGCATTCGTGAGGGCCAAACACCTCTCCCTCCCCGCCCGGCTCCGCCGCGTGAAGCTGTTCCTCACCGACGTGGACGGCGTCATGACCGACGGCACCGTCATCATGGGCGAGGGCGGCGAGTTCAAGCGTTACGACATCCAGGACGGGCTGGGCATTGTGATGCTGCGGCGCAACGGCATCCGCACGGGCTGGGTCTCCGCCCGGCCCTCCGAGGCGACCAAGGCACGCGCGACCGACCTGAAAATTGATTTCCTTGCCCAGCCCACCGACGGCAAGGTGCCGGCCATCGAACAAATCCTCGCGCAGACGGGTCTGACCTGGAGCGACGTGTGTTTCGTGGGCGATGACGTGGTGGACATCGGCGTGTTCCGCAAGGCCGGGCTGGCGGTGGCCGTGGCCAACGCGCGGCCCGAGGCGAAGGCGGCAGCCCACTGGGTCACGCGCGCCC
>JBKBTZ010000263.1:0-1947 GCA_046290825.1 Limisphaerales bacterium | reverse complement strand
GGTCGTAAGACCGGGCGCGGATTGAAACTTTCACCTGTGAGCAGTTGATCCGCGCCACCGGCGTATCGCCCGGTCGTAAGACCGGGCGCGGATTGAAACTTGACGTCCGCCAGCTCCACGTCGTCCTCGGTGCGGTATCGCCCGGTCGTAAGACCGGGCGCGGATTGAAACAAGGCCGCGCGCCTGGTGGTGTGCTTGAAGCGCTACGTATCGCCCGGTCGTAAGACCGGGCGCGGATTGAAACAAGGTGGGCGTGGGCTGGATCGACGACGGCGTGCGTGTATCGCCCGGTCGTAAGACCGGGCGCGGATTGAAACAACGACGCCGCGCGCGCCGTGATGCTGCCCTGGGCGTATCGCCCGGTCGTAAGACCGGGCGCGGATTGAAACTGCCTGCTGGCGCGCGTAGCCGCGCAGGCCGCCGCGTATCGCCCGGTCGTAAGACCGGGCGCGGATTGAAACTCGTGGGTGATATAGACCTGTTTGGTCCAGGTGAGTGTATCGCCCGGTCGTAAGACCGGGCGCGGATTGAAACAGACTGAAGCGGTTGTGCCGGAAGATCGACGGCCCGTATCGCCCGGTCGTAAGACCGGGCGCGGATTGAAACATCCCCTACCTGCGGCGCTTCACGACCTTCTCGGCGGGTATCGCCCGGTCGTAAGACCGGGCGCGGATTGAAACCGATCCGGTGCCGGTGATCGCCACACCGTTGACGCGTATCGCCCGGTCGTAAGACCGGGCGCGGATTGAAACATCGGCCTGCTGGCTGCTTGAACAAGCAAAAGAGGTATCGCCCGGTCGTAAGACCGGGCGCGGATTGAAACTCGGCCAGCCGCTCGATGGGCAGCTCCGGCAGGGCGTATCGCCCGGTCGTAAGACCGGGCGCGGATTGAAACGCCGTGCACCGCGATGTGCTGCAGCGCCCGCTCGTGTATCGCCCGGTCGTAAGACCGGGCGCGGATTGAAACAGCCAACGCCACGCTGCCCCTCCAGTCGGTAAAAGTATCGCCCGGTCGTAAGACCGGGCGCGGATTGAAACTTGGCCACGCTGACGCGGCACACCCCCGGCACCAGTATCGCCCGGTCGTAAGACCGGGCGCGGATTGAAACTCCATCACCCGGCGGCACTCGCCCGCCAACTCCATTTATCGCCCGGTCGTAAGACCGGGCGCGGATTGAAACGCTTTGCGTGTATCCACCAAACGCGATCTCCGCGCGTATCGCCCGGTCGTAAGACCGGGCGCGGATTGAAACTGGTACAGCGACGAAAAGAGCTGCTGCGGGCTGGAGGTATCGCCCGGTCGTAAGACCGGGCGCGGATTGAAACAAGCGCATGACGCTGCCGGACGTGGTGCAGCAGGCGTATCGCCCGGTCGTAAGACCGGGCGCGGATTGAAACACGCGCTGGCTGCAAACGGGGCGCGACTTCAACTTCGTATCGCCCGGTCGTAAGACCGGGCGCGGATTGAAACAACATGATGGAGACGCTCATCACGCGCGGCCCGTGGGTATCGCCCGGTCGTAAGACCGGGCGCGGATTGAAACCAGGTAAATCGACTGCAAGCCATCGACCAGCCCCTCGAGTATCGCCCGGTCGTAAGACCGGGCGCGGATTGAAACGATGAGGCGGCTCATGCCCGCTACCTCAAGGAAGGTATCGCCCGGTCGTAAGACCGGGCGCGGATTGAAACATCAAGAGCGTCGATCTGCCTGAGGACCGCGCCGAGGTATCGCCCGGTCGTAAGACCGGGCGCGGATTGAAACGTGGATGCGGTAGTCTTCGACGCCCGCCAGCGCGCGTATCGCCCGGTCGTAAGACCGGGCGCGGATTGAAACCCGACGGCGGCAGCGGCAACCGGGTGCTGGGCGTGCACATCCGGCGGGTGCTGACCGACAACGGCGCGGCGTTTCGCTCGCGCCTGTTTGAGCGCACGTGCCAAGCCTTGGG
>JBKBTZ010000262.1:0-1976 GCA_046290825.1 Limisphaerales bacterium | reverse complement strand
GTGGGAGTTGCTGCGGACGGGGCCGTCCGCGCGCCGGTGGCGCGGAGCGCGGATGTCCTCATCCACAGCCGCGTGGCGGATCGTGGGGCTACGGCACCAGAGTCCGACGCCTATCTGCCAACCGGCGGAAGATTCCAAGCGCAGTGACAGCCGCTACGCTTGGCGGTAGCGCAGGTTTCCCAACCTGCCGTATCGCCGGCTTCCTAGTCGGCGGGGCGCTCAGAACTTCGGCAAGGTTGCGTGAAGGGTGAGGGCGGTGGGTTGGTGGGAGTTGCTGCGGACGGGGCCGTCCGCGCGCCGGTGGCGCGGAGCGCGGATGTCCTCATCCACAGCCGCGTGGCGGATCGTGGGGCTACGGCACCAGAGTCCGACGCCTATCTGCCAACCGGCGGAAGATTCCAAGCGCAGTGACAGCCGCTACGCTTGGCGGTAGCGCAGGTTTCCCAACCTGCCGTATCGCCGGCTTCCCAGTCGGCAGGGCGCTCGGACTTCGGCAAGGTTTCGTGAAGGGTGAGGGCGGTGGGTTGGTGGGAGTTGCTGCGGACGGGGCCGTCCGCGCGCCGGTGGCGCGGAGCGCGGATGTCCTCATCCACAGCCGCGTGGCTGGTCGTGGGGCTACGGCACCGGAGACCAACGCCTATCTGCCCACCGGCGAAAATGTGTGAGTAATCACCATCAGGGAACGTCCAACAAATCCCTCATTGCCGCCCAGGCTTGCATGAGGTCGCGTAGAGCTTCGAGGCGGCTCAACTGCAGCGCCGCCCGATCGCGGCGCACGGGCAGCACGTCGGCCAGGCTGGTTTCGCCCGCCGCGTAACGCGCCTCCGCCGCCTTCGCGATGACCTCCGCGCGCGGCAAGATTTCGCTTTGAAACATCCGCGCGGTGGCCAGCGCGGTGGTCAGTTGCATGTGCGATTCGCGCAGGCGCCGGGTGAGTTCGTTCCGGGTCAGCCGGGCGCGGGCTTCGGCGGCGGCGGCTTCGGCGCGGGCCTCGCGCACACGCCCCTGGTTGCGGTCGAACAGGGGCAGCGGCAGGCTCAGGCCGAGGTCGAGCGTGTTTTCCCGGGTGGCTTCGAGGCGGTGATAAAGGACCTCCACTTTGACGTCGGGAATGCGTTCCGCTTCGGCCAGGGCGAGCCGGGCGGCAGCGGCGCGTGTGCCCGCCTCGGCGGCGAGCAGTTCCGGGTGGGCGGACAGGTTGGTGGCGAGCACCGCCAGCGCGGGCAATTCGAGGGCCAGCTCCAAATTGCCGGCCAGCGAACGGAGGGTGAGGCCGGGGTCGCCGATGGCGCCGGCCAGTTCCACCAGGGCCTGCTCGCGCAGCGCCCGGCTCCGCTGCGTCTCGGCTCGGGTCCGGATCAGTTCCATCTCCGCGCGGGCCAGTTCCTCGGGGATGGCGTCGCCGGAGGCCACGCGCGCCCGGAGCAGGTCCGCCAGGCGGGCCATGCTTTCCGTCATTTCGCCCTGCACTTGCGCTGCCTGCTCCTGATACAGCGCCGTGGCGAACGCGCTGTGAACGCGCCGCCGCAAGTCACGCCGGGTCACTTCCAGGCCCCGGGCGCGGACTTCCTGTTCCAGCAGTTCCGCCGCGCGGGCCTTGTTCAGCCGTCCGCCCAGCGGAAGGGATTGCGCCACGCCTGCGACATACTCGCGCTGGTTGGACGCGCCGCTGTCGAGCGGGAGTTGCTGCGCGCCGAGGACGAGTTCCGGATTGGGCGGAGTGCCCGCCTGTTGGACGCGGCCGGCGGCAGCCTCGACGAGCGCATGGGCTTCGGCGAGTTGCGGATGGCGGCGCTCAGCGAGTTCAAGGGCTTGTTCGAGCGTCAGGTTTTCCAAGCCGTCCGGGTTTGCGCGGGCGGCGAGGAGAAGGGTTAAGAGCAAGAGCAAGATGAGAGCATTTCCATGAATCAAGTAGCGTGCATCACAGCGGGTCCCCTCACCCCGCCCTCTCCCCATCGGATGGGGAGAGGGTGCCC
>JBKBTZ010000261.1:0-2003 GCA_046290825.1 Limisphaerales bacterium | reverse complement strand
CCGCGTCACGGCCACCCTCACCGTGACCAACACCGAGCCCAACGCGCGTCTGGTTGTTCTGTGCCGCACGCGCGGCGGTGTGGCGGTGGACGAGCTTTCGCTCTTCCCGCGCGACACCTTCAAGGGCCGCCCCAACGGTCTTCGTGCCGACCTCGCGCAGACCATCGCCGATTTGAAGCCGCGCTTCGTCCGGTTCCCCGGCGGCTGCCTCGTCCACGGTTATGGTCTTGGCAACATGTATCGCTGGCCGCTCACCGTCGGGCCGGTCGAGCAGCGCCGCGCGCAGCCCAACCTGTGGGGCTATTACCAGACGATGGGCCTCGGCTACCTCGAGTATTTCCTGTTTTGCAAAGACATCGGGGCCAAGCCCCTGCCCGTGGTGCCCGCGGGCGTGTGCTGCCAAAACGCCGACCACCAGGGCGGCACCGGCCAGCGCGGTCTGCCGCTCGAGGCAATGCCCGCCTACATCCAGGAGGTCCTCGACCTCATCGAGTGGGCCAACGGCCCCACCAACTCGAAATGGGGCGCCATCCGCGCCGCCGCCGGCCACCCCGAGCCGTTCGGCCTCGAATACCTCGGTGTCGGCAACGAGGAACACATTACCCCGGTCTTCCGGGAGCGGTTCAGAATGATTCAGGACGCCGTGCGCGCGAAGCATCCCGAGATCACCGTCATCGGCACCAGCGGACCGTTCCACAGCGGGCCGGACTACGAGGAAGGCTGGAAGATCGCCGACGAACTCCGCGTGCCCGTCATTGATGAGCACTATTACGTCCCGCCCCGCTGGCTCTGGGACAACCTGCGGCGTTACGACGGCTATGACCGCGCCCGCTCGAAGGTCTATCTCGGCGAATACGCCGCCCACGACGACCGCCGCCGCACCACGCTCCGTTCCGCCCTCGCTGAGGCTGCCTTCCTCACCAGCCTTGAACGCAACGCGGACGTGGTCGTGATGGCTTCCTACGCCCCGCTCCTGGGCAAACGCGGTCGCACGCAGTGGAACCCGAACCTCATCTATTTCTCGAACACGAACATCGTCCGCACCATCAACTACTACGTCCAACAACTGTTCGGTCACCACGCGGGCGACCGCTACCTTGCCAGCGAACTCGCCGAACCGCCCGCCGCCACTTCCGCCGGCATCCGGGCCGAGGACGGCCTCTTCCTTGGCACTTGGAACACCCAGGCCGAATTTGACGACGTTCGCGTCACGGTCAACGGCAGCCCCGTGTTCACGGATGACTTCACCGGCCCGTCAAGTCGCTGGCAGCCCGGGGCCGGTCGTTGGGCCGTGACCGAAGGGGTCTATCGTCAGACGGGTCGCGACGAACCCGCCCGCAGCCGCCTCACCGTGCCGCCGGGGGCCACGAATTACACTCTCACTCTCCGCGCCCGCAAAACGGGCGGGGCCGAAGGCTTCCTCATCGGCTTCCGCGCCCGTGACAACGCCAACTATTTCTGGTGGAACCTCGGCGGCTGGGGCAACACCCGCCATGCCGTCGAGAAAAGTTCCGCCGGTGCCATGGAGCGTGTGGGCGGCGAGCGCGAAGGCCGCATCGAGACCGGCCGTTGGTATGACGTCCGCGTCGAGGTCGCCGGGAACCGCGTCCGCTGCTTCCTCGACGGCGAACTGTTCCACGACTTCACCGACACCGGGTTTGCGCCCCCGCCCAGCTTCGCCCATTCCGTGGTGCGCGATTCCGCCTCCGGCGACCTCATCGTCAAGCTGGTCAACGGGGGGCCTGCGGACCGTCCGTTGCGCCTGCGGCTGTCCGGCCTGGAAGGACCGCGCGCTGCCTCCGTCACGGTGTTGACGGCGGACGACCCGGCGGTGGCCAACGATTTCGATCAGCCGGACCGCGTGACGCCGCGGACGCATCCGCTCGAGGTCTCCGCCGAAACCGCGCTGACCAGTCCGGCCCATTCGCTCACCGTGCTCCGCATTCCCACCCGGCGGTGACGGGTGGGGCGGATGCCCTCATCCGGGGCACCGGCGTTCGGAC
>JBKBTZ010000260.1:0-2034 GCA_046290825.1 Limisphaerales bacterium | reverse complement strand
TCAGTTACCTTAAAATATATTATTCAGAAACAGTCATTTATCTAAAGGATTTTAATGATAACAGATACGTAAAAAAATTTAATAGTCATGAAGATTTAAGAGATTTTATTATTAACATGACTCCTCCTGGAGGCGCGGGCGGTATGCATGACAGTTTACGGACGGGCCGGGAAAGCCGGTTATTCGCCGCGCGGTTCAGGCGAAGTCGTAGATGAGCACCTTGACGCAGGTGCGCTTGAAAACCTGTTCCACAAATTCAACGTGGCGCGGATGGACCTGATAGGCATCGTGTGCGGCCTTGTCCGGGAAGATGAGATTGAGTGCCACCTGGTAGCTCTGCTCAACCACCGGGCGCGGGCTGCCTACCATCCGGCCCACGTGAAAATGCAGCACGCCCGGAATGTCGCGCAGATACCGCTCACAACCCGCCACCAGTTCCTCCACCGCGCCGGGCTGTGCCGGGTCGGTCCAGAAAATCACGACATGCGAGAACATGCCGCACTGTGTCCGGCGCGCGCGGCCCGGGGCAAGCGCAAAGCCGGTTGCTCACGGCAGCGCGCCCGCCTGTAATTCCGGCCACAGTGGTTCGAGGTCGGCGTCCTGCAAGGCCATCGCGCGCACCTCGTCCCGGGGCCCCAAGCGGAAGGCGCGGCGCAGCCACTTGCGCGCTTCGGCCAGTTCGCCCAACTGGCTGGCGTAACAGGCGAGGTTGAACGCGACCAGCCGTTCGCGCGGGAAGCGGCGGGCTGCGGGCAACAATGCCTGGCGGGCCTGCTCGAGTCCGCCCCCGGGTGCCCGTCGGGCAGCATAGGCACGGTGCAGCCAGCCGACCGGCTGATCGGGTGCGGCATGAACCAGCAGTTGGGCCACCTGCAACGCCTCCGCCCAGTCGGGCAAGGCCGCCAGCGCCTGCCAGCGAACCTCGAGCACGCCGGGATGCAGCGCGTTGCGTGGCGAAATGGCGTCCAGTTCGTGCAGCGCCTCGCGCGGATTGCCCAGTTCCAGCCAGCCCACCGCCGCCATCAACGTATGGGCATCGGGAGGTGGCAGGGCAGCCATGCCTGCAGGTTCACCGACCCGGGCCGGGGGTCAAGCGCGCAACAACCTCCCCTGACGCAACTCCCTCGACCGTTATCCTGCCGGTCGCTGGAGGCCCAGACACGGCAGGCCGTTGGGCGCTGGCTGCGAACGCGGATCGTCGCGCGCCAGGCCGACCCCGCCGGCGGTTTACCCCCCGGATACCCCCCGCAGCAGCAATTCCACATACGCGAGGTCGGCGGGCACCGTGACCTTGGGATTCGGGGCCGCGTCGGTCACCAGTTCCACCGGCTGGCCGATGAGTTCGCAGGCGGCCGTGTCATCAGTCACCATCAGCCCGCGCCGCCGCACCTCGGCCAGCGCCCGACGAAGAATGTCCACCCGGAAGGTCTGGGGCGTCTGCACCGCCCAGAGCCTCGCGCGATCCACGGTGCGCGTGATGAATTTTCCGTCGGCGGATTCCTTGATCGTGTCGGTCACACGGGTGGCAGCGACGGCGGCTCCGGTAGCTTGCGCGGCGGTCAACGTGGCCTCGATGAGCGCGACGCGGGTGCAGGGCCGCGCCCCGTCCTGAACCGCCACCAACTCGGTGCCGGGCGCGACGGCGGCCAGCCCGTTCCAGACCGAATCCTGCCGTTCCGCGCCCCCCGTCACAACGCGATACGGCTTGCGAAAGCCGAAACGCCCCGCCAGCTCCGTCAGCGCCGGATCGAGGCCGGGCCGCGCGACGACGATGATTTCACCAATGCCCGGCGCGTCCTCGAACCGCTGCCAGGTGTGTGCCACGACCGGGCGGCCCGCGACTTCAAGGAACAGCTTGTCCATCCCCGGCCCCATGCGGGTGCCCCGGCCGGCGGCAACAATGATGGCGGCATTCACGCCCGCAAAGTGACGGGCGCACGGGGTGGGTTCAACTGCATTCCCGCGCCCCCCCTTTTCGTGGGCGCATCTCAGTTTATTGCAAGATGGAAGGCGCCAGGTGGCTGTCATGACCCC
>JBKBTZ010000259.1:0-2076 GCA_046290825.1 Limisphaerales bacterium | reverse complement strand
CGGTGCTGATGGTGATTTGCTCGGCGGTTTCGCAGTAGTTCGCGCCGGCGATGAGCACGGCCCAGTTGCGCCAGTCCTCCGTCCAGCCGGGCGTCTCGAAGTCATACCACGTGCGCGGGTCGCTGGCGACGTAGCCCGGACTGCTCGCGGGGCGGGTCGGCGGCCAGAGCCAGTTGATGAACTGCGGGTGGCCCCAGTCATTCGCCGCGTTGACCCACGCGCCATCCTCGACATGGACGACCGCATCGGCGGGCACGGGATGGTCGGCGAGATATTGCTGGATGGTCGTGGGGCGGTAGCCTTTGGCGGCGGCGGCGTTGAAGAGATCGGGCACGGACTCCTGGTAATAACTAAAGCCGCCGCCCCAGGCATTGTCGCCGTCGTGCGCCATCAACACGATGCTGGGACGGGCCGGGTTGTTCCACGGGGCGATCTTCGCGTCAATGTCCGCGGTGTTCATCGTGCCGAAGCCGTTCTGGTAACTGAGCAGGTCGCACATGGGCACAACGGTGAGGACGCTCTCGACGCCGTTGGACGGATTGACGTATTTGGCGCGGTGGGCCTGATACGCGAACGGTGCGGGAAACGTGCCGCCGCGTCCGTCAATCTGGCCGCCCCACCATTGGTTGGCGGGCACGAAGGGTCCGAGCTGGTCGGCGCGGTTGGGCGGGTCAATGTTCCAGCCGCTGGTGCCGCGCGCGGCCACCTCGAGATAATTCGTGCAGGTGCGGGCCAGATGGCTGTTGGCGATGATGCTCCACTGATAGCCCTCCTCGACGAGCACCGGAATCATGTGCCGGGAGAAGGCCCCTTCGACCGGCCAGAAACCCTTCGAGTGGTCGCTCTTGTCCGGGTTCCCGCCCCACGACTTCCACCACACCTCCTTGAAAATCTGGATTTCCTTCCGCAGCACGCTTTTCGGCAGCAACGGGCTGAAAGCGTGATGATACGTCATGCCCACCATGTCCGCGCGCGGATGCCCGCCACTGGTGCGCCAGGTGGGCGACGATCCCCGCGCCTGGGTGTAGCCGCTGTTCCAGCCGGCGCCGTAACCGTAAATCCCCGCGCTCCCGAGCGACCAGATGTTCTCCTGCAACGCGCCCGAGTAGCTGACCGACGCCCCGCCGTCCGGATGATGCAGAATGGTCCCGATGGAGTCGCGGCCTCCGCCCTGATAGGCCGCCACGCGGTCCGCCTTGTCGAACACGTTGTCATACTCGCCGCCGTCGCCGTTGACGAGCTGGTTGCGGGGATGTTTGTGGGGTGAGCCGGGGTAGAAGTTGCCATTGTTGGCGAGCTTGAGCGCGATTGAGTCCGCTGCGAACTGGTAGCGGTTGGTCTGCGGCGCGAACGGGTTCACCTCCGGCCAGTAAATCGGCTGGTGCAAATGCCAGTGGTAGGCGACGTGAACCGAGTTGTTGGCCGGCGAGAGCGCAGGAACGGCGAGGACTGCCAACACGGGCAACCACCGGCGGACAGCAGGACGAAGGCGGGAGGGGATGAACATGTGCTGTGACAAGATAACCATCGCCACGCGCGCCAACACCGCATCTTCGTGCGGGAATACCGCTCGCCGCCATCGCAACCGCCCCAAAATGTAACTCACGCGCCGACCAGAAAAATTTGCCCGCCGCTCTCGGCGGGGATAATACTTTCCCGGTGAGCACAACGAATCCTCGGTGGCGTTTGTGCGGCCTCCGTTCCATGAAACGTTCTTCCGCCTCTCAAGAAACGCGCCGACCGTTTTTTCCCACCGTCGCGCTGGCCCTGCTCGCAACCGCATGGTGTGGCATTCCGGACGTGGGCCGGGCACAAAGCGCACCCTTCGTCTCCCCCCTCGGCATCCGGTTCGAAGCCGGCGTGCCGATGTTGACGGGCTTTGCGCTTCCCAACGGCGAAGCCACAACCGCATGGTTTGAATGGGGCACCAACGGCCTGCCCGGTGTGACCACGACAATTACCAACGTCGGCTCCGGGACCACCGTGGTTTGGGTGCGCGCGGCCCTGCCGGGGCTGGCGACCACCGCACATCTGTGGGGTCGGCTGGTGGCGAGCAACACCTTCGGCGTCGTGACC
>JBKBTZ010000258.1:0-2111 GCA_046290825.1 Limisphaerales bacterium | reverse complement strand
GGCGCGGAGGCCAACGAGGGCCTCTACAAGGCCGCGCGCAAGTTCGGCCACGAGGAAGGGCGGTTTGAAATCCTCACCGCGCTGAACTCTTTTCATGGCCGCACGCTCGCCGGCATCGCGGCCACCGGGCAGGACAAGGTGAAGAAAGGCTTCGCGCCGATGGTCGCGGGTTTCCGGCATGTGCCGTTCAACGATCTCGAGGCCGTGCGCGCGGCCATTTCGCCGGCCACCGTCGCGGTGCTGATCGAGGGCGTGCAGGGCGAAGGCGGCGTCACGCCCGCCACCCCCGAATACCTCCTCGGCCTGCGCGCGTTGTGCGACGAACACAAATTGCTGTTGTTGATGGACGGCGTGCAGTGCGGCCACTTCCGCACGGGCCGGTTCCAGAGTTTCCAGCGCATCCTCGAGGGTGTGCCCGGCGCGGAAGGGTTTCTGCCGGACGGCCTCTCGATGGCCAAGTCGCTGGGCAACGGCTTCCCGATTGGCGCGTTCTGGCTGCGCGAGCCGCTCGGCGACCTCCTGAGCGCCGGCACCCACGGCGCGACTTACGGCGGCAATCTGCTCGGCTGCGCCGTCGCGTTGAAGGTGCTCGAAATCATCGAGCGCGACGGCCTGGCGGACAACGCGCGGCGGATGGGCGAATTCCTTCGCGAGGGGATTGCGGCGCTGGCGGCCAAATACCCGCATGTCATTAAAGGTCCTCGCGGGCTGGGATTGATGGTGGGCATTGAACTGGGCGAGCGGGAACAGATTCCGGGCTTTGCCGCGAGCGACAAGGCCCCCGCGCTGCAATTTGTCGCGCGGCTGCACGAGGCCGGGCTGCTCACGGTGCCCGCCGGCAATCAAATCGTGCGGCTGCTGCCCGCGCTGAACCTCACGCGCGCCGAGGCGGAGGAAGGCTTGCGGCTGATGGACGAAACGGCGGCGCGGGTGGCGGGATGAGCAACTGGCGACGCCTCAAAACCGCCCGCCGCGCACGACCGCCAGGCCCTTCAACAAATCAATCGCCCGCCCCAGCGCCACGTCCGCCAGCACGGGCGTTTCCGGCTCAGTTTTCGTCCGCGTCGCCGGGGACTCGCCGCGCCGCTCGCGCACGAGGTCCGCTTCACTGACGCGCGGCCGCCGCGCCACCCGGACAGCGTTGGTGGCGGAACCGGCTCCCGCCACCACCACAAACGGGTCTTCATACGCGGCCCGTTCGTCCTCGGGCTTCACCGTCACCACGATGTCGGGTTCCAGGCCGGTCATCGGCACCGGTTTGGCGTCGCCCAGCAGAATGGGCGCGACGGCCACCCGCAACGTCTGTCCATTCGACAACGGAAATTCCCGCATGACCGCCGCCCGGCCCGCCGTCCGGCTGCCGAGCACCAGGCCCGCGCCCGTCTTCCGCAGCACTGCCGCCAGCGCCTCCGCGCCCTCGGACGTCTGGCCGTTGACGAGCGCGACGACCGGCAGCCGCAGCGCGTTCGTCTTGGTTTGGGAACTCACCAGCCCCTGGCCCGCGTTGAGCAATGGCACCTCCCGCGCCAGGAACAAATCCACCGTGGCCGCTGCCGCCGCGTAATCCGCGCCCGCCGTGAACCGCAAATCCAACACCAGACCGCCCAGCGTGTTGGTGGCCATCAATTCCCGCGCCGCGGTCGCCACCGCGTCGGCCAGACCGGGGGCCACGCGCGCCACCCGGAGGTAGCCGATGCTCCCGTCGAACACCTGCTGGCGGGGAATGAGCGGTCCGGCTTCCGTTGTCGCTTCCGGCGCGGCCAGGGCGACGCGCCCGCCGAGCGCCTGCAAGAAGCCCTCGACAGCGGCGCGGTTCACGGATTCGTCGGTAGCCCCGGCGAGTTGTTCGCGAACAATTCGCCGCACCTCGTCGAAATCCGGCACGGGCGGTTCCGCCGCGCGCAGCGGGCAGACCACGCCGGCGAAGGTCGTCCCAACCGCCAGCAACCCGGCCAGCCATTGTCGCTTCGTCATGCGGCGATTGTTCCCGTCGCCCGCCGCGCCCGCAATCTCGCAGTTTGGGTGCCACCCGCAGGGCGCATCTCAGTATTTTGCCAGGGGGTGTAAGCCGGAAACAGGTCGTCGGTATGGGTGGAACGGCCAACTTGGCC
>JBKBTZ010000025.1:0-34028 GCA_046290825.1 Limisphaerales bacterium | reverse complement strand
TCGCCCGGCAGAACGGGCCAGTGGCCCGTTCCACCCAGCAGGGAACGGAATCGTTCCGGGTAAGCTGGGGTCATGACAGCCACCTGGCGCCTTCCATCTTGCAATAAACTGAGATGCGGCCGGTTTTCTTTACGCACCGGGGGCCGCCTTGACTTGAAAAATGGCCGCCGCTACGGTCCGCCCATGTATCGCTGGTCCGCGCTGCTTCCCCTTGCCGCCCTCTGTTGGTTGGCCACGCTGCTCCCTGCGCCCGCGCCGCTGATCTACCAGCCGGGCGAGGGCTGGATCTATGAGAAGGTCGGCGGCGAAGGCAAATGGACCCGCACCCGCGCCAAAGACCAACTGGACGTGGCCAAGGAGGCGTTTGCGGCCAAGGATTATTCGACCGCCCTCAAGGCCGCGCGCCGCACAGTCAAGGTCTGGCCGCTCTCCGATTACGCGCCGGAGGCGCAATACTACATCGGTCGCACCTACGAAGCGCGGGGCAACTACGAGCGCGCGTTCAAGGAATACCAGAAGGTGGTGGAACGCTATCCGAAGCTCGACCTTTTCCGGGAGGTGCTGGACCGGCAGTTTGCCATTGCCGAGCAATATCTGGCCGGAAAATCCTTCCGCCTTTGGAACCTCATCCCGTATGGCCGCTCGATGGACAAGACCGCGGACATGTTTGAAAAGATCGTGGCCAACGGACCATACAGTCACATTGCCCCGCAAGCGCAGTTGAAGGTGGGCGAAGCGCGTGAAAAAGGGAAAGACTTCCCGCTGGCGGTCAAAGCCTACGAACGCGCGGCCGACCGTTACAGCGACCGCCCGGCCATCTCCGCCGAGGCCTTGTTCAAGGCCGGGCTGGCTCACCGCAAACAGGCCAAACGCGCGGAATACGACCAGGGCGCGGCGGGCGCGGCCATTGACACGCTCACCGACTTCACGACGCTCCATCCCAACGACGACCGCGTGAAACAGGCCAATGCGACCATCGCCGAACTGCGGGCCGAGCAGGCGCGGGGCAGTTTCGAGATCGCCCGCTTTTACGAGAAGCGCCAGCGTGCCCGCGCCGCGGTGATTTACTACAACGAGGTGCTGGTGCTCGACCCCACCTCTCCCCTCGCGCAGACCGCCCGCGAACGGATCGAGGCCCTGCAAAAGGCCCCGCCCACCGCGGCCCGCTGAACCATGCGCCCGCTTGTTCTGCTGCTGGCGCTCACCCTGGCCCTGACCGGCTGCGCCGGCTACCGCCTGGGTCCAACGGACGGAGCGTCCTCCGGCGCGCGTTCTGTCCGCGTTTCCCCTTTCATCAATCAAACCGTTGAAGCCGGCATGGCGGACGAGGTGACGGTGGCCCTGCGTGCCGCCATCCAGCGGGATGGCACCCTCCGCCTCGTCACCCGTGGCGCGGCGGATCTCGAGGTGACCGGCGTGCTCAAGGACTATCGCCGCCGCGAACTCAGCCTCAGCCGCGCCGACGCGCGGACCGTGCAGGATTACCAGGTGGCGCTCACCGCGCGCGTGGTTGTCCGGGAAACGGCCACGGGAACGGTGCGCCTGGATCGCGAGGTCAGCGCCGGCGCGCTGGTGCGGGTGGGGGAGGACTTCGTGAGTTCCGAACGCCAGATCGTGCCGCGTCTGGCCGGCGAACTGGCGCGGCAAATCACCAGCCTGTTGGCGGACGGCGACTGGTAAGACGGCGCCATTCATCTGTTTCATTAAGCGCAGCCATACCCGCCGCTCCGGCCATCCGTGGCATTGCTTGGGCGGCTCCGGTTTGTCATGCTGCGCGGGCCGGGCAAAACCCGCCCGTCATCTCCCCGGTTTCCGCTGGAATTTCCCCGCATGAAAACCTTGAAGCCAGGTCTCTGCTCCATGGCCGTCCTGCTGACGGCGACCACGATAGCCTTGGCTCAATCGAACGAGGCGCTGCTGCACAAGCTGGTGGAGAAAGGCATCCTGACCACCGAGGAGGCGAAGCAGCTCCGGGCCGAGACGGATCGGGACTTTACGGCCGCCCACCGGAGCAAAACCGGCATGCCCGAATGGGTGACCAGCCTCCAGTTCAGCGGCGATCTGCGGGTCCGGTTCAACTCGGACCAGTTCGCCAACGCGGCGGGGGTGACGCGCGACCGCTGGCGGTATCGCGCCCGGTTTGGCTGGCTGGCCACGATGCGTGACCATTTCGAGGTGGGGCTGCGGTTTGGTTCCGGGGACCTCGACAGCCCGCTCGGACCGGGCGGTGGGGCGCTGTCGTATTACCAAACCCTCCAAAACAACGCCTCGAAGAAGGGCGTGTTCCTCGACCAGGCCTTTGGCCGGTGGACCGCGCTGCGGACCGACGAATGGAAACTCGCCCTCACCGCGGGCAAGATGCCGGAGCCGTTCGAATTTTTTGAAACCGGCCTCGGTTTCGATCCGGATTACACGCCCGAGGGCCTGGCCTGGAACGTGGAATTCAAGCCTTCCACCCGCCACACACTCCGCTGGGTCAACGCCTTTCTGGTGCTCGATGAACTGGCGGCCGCCACCGATGACCCGTTTCTGCTGGGCAGTCAGTTGCGGCTGGATTCCCAGTGGAGCAAGCAATGGAGCACCTCTTTGGGCCTGCTTTGGCTCGGCTTCGAGAACACCGACCGGCTGAGCAACGGTGCCGTTCCCAATGCCAACGTGGGCAACTGGCGGGTGATTCCTTCCGGCACCAACGCGCTCGATGCCGTGCCGCAATACGATTTCGCGCCCCTCATGGTGGACGCGGCGGTGACGTATCAGTTCGCGCGCGGACCGCTGCATCCTGGGCCGTTCCCCGTCCGGGTTTCCGGTGCGTATCAACACAACCCCGAGGCCCCGGCCAGCGCCCACAACTACGCCTGGTCCGCCGGTTTGTTCCTCGGCAAGGCGGGCCGGGCCGGCACCTGGGAACTGGCCTATTGCTACAAATGGATCGGCGCCAACGCGGTCTGGGAGGAAGTGATTGATGACGACTTCGGCGGCTATTGGGCCAGCACCGCCGGCCGCAACTTCGCGTCCAGCGCGCGGGGCTTTTTTACCGGCACCAACGCGCGCGGTCATGTCACCCGCCTCTCCTACTCGCCTCGCGATTTCCTGACCCTGAGCCTCCGCTGGTATCACATGGGCCTGATTGACGAGCCGTTGGCGGGGCCGGGCGTGGACACGGACAGCACCGTGGACCGCTTCATGGTCGAGGCGGACCTGCGGTTCTGACCCATCCGTTCAGGGCGGAAAGCCGACGATCCGGAAAAACTGCTGCGACGCGGTGGCGGGCACGGCTACGGGATTGGTCCAGCCGGTGGGGGAGTTCGTCCACGGGCCGTTCACCTCCAATGCACTCTGCAGCACCCAGTTTGGGTTGGCGGGCAACCACGCGAGATTCACGGTGTCTCCCACGCCGGGGGTGATGGTCAACGTGGGCGGCGTCAGGCCGGCGAACGGGGTGTCGGTGGACCACTCCGGCCCGGGCTGGCCGCCACCGCCGAACCGCCGCTCGCCCGGACTCAGCCCGCCCGGGGCCGCGTCGCCGATGACATCGCCGGTGCCCTCGTCAAAGTGGTAGAGTGCGGCGGTCTGTGCGTCGGGCGTGAACGGGGCGGTGGGACGGGTGAAATTGGTGGGGTAACGCAGTCCGGTGGAAATCCGCAGTTCATCCAGCCAGCCGTTGTAACTCGGGTATTCCGCGCCGGCATCGTGCTTTTCTGCGCCCAGCACGAGGAACGGGTCCGAGTTCGGCCAACTGGTCGCGCGGCCATCGCGATAGCTCAAATCCCCGGTCGGGCCGACACCCTGCGCGTCCAGCACCCCATCCACGAAGATGCGGAGCTGGCCATTGGTGCCGTTGCGGGTGAAGGCGACATGCCGCCACTGCTGGTTGGCCACCAGGTTGGTGCCCACAATCGTCTGTCCCGAGGTGCCGTTGTTGACGCCAAAGGCAAGGCGGCCATTGCCCAGCGAGATGCCCCAGTCGCCGTAGTCCCCGTCGCCATACACGTCTCGATCAAGAATGATGTTGCCGGTGATCCAGCCGTCGTTGCCGGAGGTGACGGTGCCGAGGTTGTTCGACGTGGCCGCCTTCATCCAGAACTCCACCGTGAAGCTCCCGCCCACATCCACCGGCCGGTTGGTCTGGAGGGGAATCTTGACCCGGTCGAGGTCCGGCGCGGCCACGCCGTGGCCGTAAAAACGGAGGGAGAAACCGGTGCCCCACGCGGTCAACGCCAGCAGGGTCGCCAAAATGCTTATTGTCGCTTTCATGAGGGCAGATCTTTCCCCGTCGTGGTGACGGTGAGCTTGCCATGTTTCACGCCTTTGGCGGCGATGAGTTCGTCGGCGATTTTTTTGATCCGGGCCGCCTTGCCGCGGACGACCAGCACCTCGAGGCAGTTGTGGTGATCGAGGTGAACGTGCAGCGTGGAAATGATGAGATCGTGGTGGTCGTGCTGGAGGTCCGTCAGCGTCTCCTGCACGTGCTGTTTGTGGTGGTCATAGACGAGCGTGATGGTGCCGGCGATCTCGTCCTGCCCGAACTTCTGCCGGTGTTCGACGAGGTGGGCACGGATCATGTCCGCGATGGCAAGGGAGCGGTTGGTGTAGCCCTTGGCCGTGACCATCTCGTCCAGTTGCTCGAGCAGCGAGGGCGGCAGCGAAATGCTCAGGCGGGCGACGGATTCATGCGGTTTCATGCGTGGTGAAGCCAGCTTAGGAAGGGCCGCCGTGAAGTCAAAGCCGGCTCTGTTCGGGGACGAAAGGCGCGCCGGGAAAGGTGTCAGTCACTCGAGATCGTAGAGCGAGTTGTCGGCGGAGAGGAAGCCGGTGCCGGGGGCGACATGGGCCGCGCCGTTGGCGTTGTCGGTGAAACGGTTCTTGAGGGATTCGGCGTGGCCGTCGCAAAAGGCGGTGTTGCTGTGGCGCTCGTGGCGGAAACCCTGCGTGCCCGCCCAGCGGCCGTTGAACGAGGCGTCGCCCGGGTTCGGCCACGGGGCGCGCATGAACTTGTTCGCCCCGGCGGAGTATTGGCCGTCGCCAAAGATCACGGTGGCGGCGGGCTGGCGCACGGCCGACGCTTTCGCCGGTTCGGGAATGGCCTCGAACTGGCCGTGGCCGAGATAGCTGGTGTTGTAGTTGTAACCGGTGTGTGGGTCGTTCGCCCAGTTGGCTGCGCCGGTGAAGGACGGGCATTGCTGGATGGCCTTCGCGCCCTGCGCCTGCCAGAGCAGGCCGGGCAGCACGGTGGTGCCGCCCATGACGGTGGTGAAGTCCCAAGCGTGCGAGTAGTTCACTCCATCGCGCGTCTCAAACGCATAGGCCACGGGATAGAAGCCGCCTTGGTCGTCGGTGTAGAGCTGTGCGGCGACGCCCATCTGGCGCAGGTTGCTCAAGCATTGAATGCGCTTGGCACGGGCCTTGGCCTGGCTCAGGGCGGGCAACAGCAGAGCCGCGAGGATGGCGATGATGGCGATGACGACGAGCAGTTCGATCAGCGTGAAGCCACGCGTTCGTCGCGCCGGTTTCCAACCTGCCGTATCGCCGGTTTCCAACCGGCAGCCCGTCGAAACTTGCGCGCCGCGTCCCGGTCGGGTGTGGCGCAGGCTGGAAGCTCCGGGATGCGGCAGAGGGGCAGTTTTCGCTGCGGGGATGTGCAACCGCCCGGGCGCGGATGGCAAACGACCGCCGGGCGAACGCACGACCTCTCGCGCAACCTGCGTTGGCTCGAAGCGGCGTTTCATTCCCGGCGGTCGTTGGGGTTCCCCAGCATCAAGGGCTGTTGCGGGCGATCCGCGCCCGGTAGAACGCGCTGCCGGGCGGGTTGTTGTCCACGAGCGTGGCCTCTTGCGCCACGGCGGGCGAGACGCTGGCGCGGTCCTCGGCGGCGCTAAAGTCGAGGGTGCTGGACCGCTCCAGCGTGTAAGTGAAACCGGGCAGTGCCGGGAAACGCACGGTCACGACGGGTTCGCCCAGGCCGTTGGTTTCCGCCGCGATACGCAACGTCGGCGCCTGCATCTGAACCAGCGCGGTGGAGAACAGGTTGGTCAGCCCGGCAACCACCATTCCGCGCGTGCCGCTGTCGAAGACCGCGTTGGCGTTCACCCAGTTCGTTCCCTCCTGTCGCAGCAGCACGAGATTATCGCCGTTGCCGTGATACGCGGGGCCGGTTCCGACGCGCAGCGCGGCGGAGAAGGCGACCGCGTTGCTGCCCAACACGGGCGCGAGGTCCAGTTGCGCCGCCGTCAGCACCTGGCCGTAGCCAGCGGGCAAAATGGACGCGGGGTCCAGCGGCGTCGTGGACACGCGGGCCGCCTCGGTCACGTTGGTGAACGTGAGCGCGATCGCCGTCTGGCCGGGGCGCGTGGGGCGCTGGAACCGCAGCGTCATCGGGCCGTTGGTCAGGTTGGCGGGCGCCACCGTGAGGCTGTCGCCCAGCACGGCGGGGCGCACAGCGGCCACGGCGTCAATTTCACCGCCGCTGAAGCCGGGCAGGCCCTCGACCTTGACGTAACGAATTTCGGTGAAGCCCGACGCCGCGAGGTCAAAGCCCGTGCCGCCGCCCGAGCCGTCGTAGAGGTCAATCGCGTCCGCCGCTGACAGTCCACCCGCCTGGAGCACCGGACCAAAGGCCGGATTGACCGGTTTGGTGAAATCCATCGGCTCATGGCTCCAGGTCGAGTTCGTCCGGTTCCACCGGTAGGCGTGCGTGGGGAAGGCCGTGTCGGCGTAGGGGCCGTCGTCGTAACGATACCAGTCCCAGGTTGCCGGGTCAGTCGGGTTCTGACCGGGTGCGCCCGTGTAGCCGGGGCTGACGGAGACCTTCGTCGGCTCGAAGAAGCCGCCGCCGGCCAGCATCAGCGTGTTCATGTCCGTGCTGTCGTTGACCAAGCCGCTGCTCGAGTAAAAGGCGTTTCCGAACACGAGCAGGTCAATACCGTAGGGATTGGCCGGATGGTCGGTGATGGGTTGTTCAAAACGGACGATGATCGAACTGCCATTGTTGAGGGTGGTGATGAGCTTCTGTGTCTGGGTGGCATCGAGGTTGTAGGCGGATTCCACCAGTTTCACCCGGCGAACGGTCGTGCCGCCGGACCAGGCGCCCCACGGGTCGTAGAAATTCGTGGATGGCTGGCCCAGCAGTGACGCGGGGGCATCGTAAGGCGAAGCCCCGAAAGGCCCTTGCGCCGCCACGACTTGAAAGGCGAATGGATTGGGGGCGGCGGGTGCCGGTTCCCCGGGCGGCAGGCTCACGAACCACGGGGCGAAGCGAAAGCCGTCCCACGCGCCATCGCTCAGCACCCGATCCGCCGCACCCACCCACGATGACACCCAGGCGTTGCTCCAAGCCGCCCTGGTGTAGTAAGCCCAGAACCCCGTGTTCCAGCCCTCGACGAAATGGTCGTTGCTGTCGGCGGGGACGCGCGCATCGTTGGCGTTGCCGGAGCCGGTCTCGAGCAGCCAGCCCGAGGCATCGAACGGCAGCGCAGGCGTGGTATTGAAGCTGCCGCTGTGATTCAGGTCATAGCCAAGGCCAAAGAGGGCCGTGCCCCAGGAAAACTGCCCGACATGGGCAAACAGGCGGGAGTCGTTGGTCACCACGGCCCGCAGCATGTCGAGACCGGTGGCTGTGCCGTTCCAGCGGAAGCCCCAGAGCAGCGTCTGGGGCTGCTTTCCGTCATTCCAGTCTATCACCAGGGCGGCGCGGTTGGTGCCGGTGCCGGCCCAGAATTGCACATCTTCCAAAGTGGCCGCGGTGGCGGACCCCGTTGCGGACGCGGCCAGCAGGACCAGCGTCAGGTGTTTTGCGAGTTTCGATTGCATCGGTCTGATCTTTCGTTTGTTGGCGGGCCACGCAGGACAACTGCATGTCCGCCGGGTTCAACGGCGAGACCAGACCGGGAAAAGCCTTTGCCGGGCCGCGCGGCCCGGAAACACAAAAGCCTTCCTCCGGCAAATCACGAAGGAAGGCATCCAGTGAAGTTCCGCCCCAACCGCAAGGGGCCGGGAGCGAACTGGCCTCATCCTTCTCTTTGCGGAGAAGCCGGCCGCCCCACCCGGGGCGGGCCGTGATGAGCATGCTTCAGCCGGTATCCTGACTTGGGGCTTCAAACCTCGTTCCGCCTTCCCGCGCTCGCGCGCAGTGGCTCCTGGAACTTGTAACCCGTCACAGTGGCGCAACCGTCCCCGATTCCCACGGGGTTCCCTGTCACTGGAGCATGTTCGGGCCGGTCGTTGAGACCGGCTCTTTCAAAGAGCGGCGCAATGTGTTCACAGCGTCGCCTGCGAGGCAATCACAAAAACAGTCCGACAAAAAATCGGGCCGGAGCATCCCCCCCGGTCACCTTTCCCACGCGTTCCGGTTCGGCGGGCGCGGGCCGCAAGGCGACGGGCGGGCCTGCGGTGGCGGGTTAATGTTATTACTTTGTAACTTGACCGTAATACTTTGCGCTGGCTCAATCCGCCCATCATGTTCTTGCGCTCTGCCTCCTTCCGCCCGGCTTGCCTGTTGTGCCTCGCCGCATTTGCCCGCGCCGCCGCGCAGTCGCCCGCGACCACCAATGCCCCGCCCGCGGTCCCATTGCCGGAAATGATCGTCACCGGGCGCGCGGACAGCCTGGTGGGCATCGCGCCAGCGGCCAGCGTGGGCACGGTGGGCGCGGTGCAGCTCGAGCAACGGCCCAAGTTCCGGCCCGGCGAAATCCTTGAGACCGTGCCCGGCCTCATTGCGTCGCAACATAGCGGCGCGGGCAAGGCCAACCAGTATTACCTGCGCGGTTTCAATCTCGACCACGGCACCGACTTCGCCACCAGCCTCGAGGGCATGCCGATCAACCTGCCCACCCACGCGCATGGCCAGGGCTACACCGACATGAACCCCCTCATCCCCGAACTGGTCGAGCGGGTGGACTTCAAGAAGGGACCTTACTTTGCCGACGCGGGCGACTTTTCGACGGCGGGCGCGGCGGACATCCAGTATCGGCGCGCATTGCCCGAGGGGCTGGCGCGGCTGGAGCTGGGCAGCTTCAACTATGTCCGCGGCGTCTTTGCCGATTCCCAGGCGCTGAAACAAGGCAGCCTGCTCTACGCCCTCGAAGGCTATTACAATGACGGCCCGTGGACGCGGCCTGACGAATTCACCAAGGGCAACGCGGTGCTGCGTTACAGCGCGGGCGACGAGGCCAACGGCTGGAGCGTGATGGCCACCGCCTACAAGGCCGAATGGGATGCGACGGATCAAATCCCGCGCCGCGCCGTCAGCCCCGGCTTCAGCCGCTGGAACACGCTGGATGACACAACCGGCGGCGATTCGCAGCGTTACAACCTCATCGCCGAATGGCATCGCACCTCCGCTGCGTCCCGCACCCGCGTGACGGCCTACGGTTTCTACTACGACCTCGATCTGTTCTCGAATTTCACCTACTTCCTCGACGACCCGGTCAACGGCGACCAGTTCGAGCAGCAGGACCGGCGCTGGGTTACGGGCACGAAGGCGGCGCACACCTGGACGGGCGAGCGCATGGACAACACCGTGGGCTTCGACGTGCGCGCCGATTTCATCGAGAACGGCCTCTACCGCACCGCCGCCCGTTCGCGACTGTCCACCACCCGCGCGGATGACGTGACGCAGGTCGGCCTCGCGCCGTGGGTCGAGAACCAGACGCGCTGGAACGACTGGTTCCGCACGAGCGCCGGGCTGCGGTTGGACAGCTATTGGTTCGACGTGGACAGCGACCTGCCCGCGAACTCGGGCAGCGCCGATGACGCGCTGCTCAGCCCAAAACTCGGCCTGGTCTTCGGGCCGTGGCGGAAGACCGAGTTTTACGTCAACGGCGGCCTCGGCTTTCACAGCAACGACGGACGCGGCACGACGACAACGATTGACCTCGCCAGCGGCGACCCGGTGGATCCGGTGGATCCGCTGGTGCGGACCAAGGGCGCGGAGGCCGGCGTGCGCACGACCTGGTTTGAGGGGCTGCACAGTTCGCTCGCCGTGTGGGCGCTCGACATGGACAGCGAACTGCTCTTCATCGGCGACGCGGGCACCACCGAGGCCAGCCGGCCAAGCCGGCGTTACGGCATCGAGTTCGCCAACTTCTACACGCCCGCCGAATGGCTCACGCTGGACGCGGATTTTTCGTGGTCGCACGCGCGGTTTCGCGACCGCGACCCCGCAGGCGATTACATCCCCGGCTCGCCCGAGTGGGTGATTGCGGCGGGGGCCAGCGTGCATGATCTCGGACGCTTCTTTGGCGGCGTGCGGCTCCGTTATTTCGGCCCGCGCCCGCTGGTCGAGGACAACCGCGTCACCTCGGACGGCACGCTCTTGTTGAGCGCGGAACTCGGGTATCGCCTGAGTCGCCGGTGGACCTTCGCGGTGCAGGCGTTCAATCTGTTGAACCGGAAGGCCAGCGACATTGACTACTACTACACCTCGCGGCTGCCGGGCGAACCGGCGGGTGGGGTGGACGACATCCACTTCCACCCGGCGGAGCCGTTCGCGTTGCGGGCGGTGCTGACGTGCCGTTTTTGAGCGCAACGGATGCGTGTGAATTGGCAATTCCGGTATGGCCCCCGGGGGTGGGCGGGGTAATACTGCCCGCGAATTTTTTATCATGATCGCCCTGTTGAGCGGATTGATTGCCGGTGCCGGCCACGTGTGGGCCGGGCCCGATCACTTGAGCGCGGTGGCCCCATTGGCGGCGCACCGTCCGCACCGCGCGTGGCTGCCGGGCCTGCGCTGGGGCCTGGGTCACTCGGCGGGCGTCGCCATTGTCGGGCTGCTGGTGTTGTGGTTGCGCGACCAGATTCCGGTGGCGTGGCTTTCGTCGTGGGGCGAACGGATGGTGGGTTTTCTGCTGATCGGCATCGGCGTGTGGGGGTTGCGGCAGGCGGCGCGGCATCATGTCCATGCCCACGAACACACCCACGACGGCGAGGCGCATGTTCACATCCACGTTCACGCGGCGAAAGGCGGCCATGACCGGCCCGCCGCGCACCGGCACACGCACGCGGCGCTGGGGATCGGCATTTTGCACGGGCTGGCGGGGAGTTCGCATCTGCTTGGCGTGCTGCCCATGCTGGCGTTTCCCACGAAAGTCATGGCCATGACGTATCTCGTCGCGTTCGCGGTGGGCACGGTGATCTCGATGGCCGGGTTCACCTGGGCGGTGGGCTGGGCGGCCCAACGTTGCGCGGCCCGGGGCGCGCAACTGTATCGCGGGTTGATGGTCACCTGCGGCGTGGCGGCCATCGTGGTCGGTTTCGTGTGGATCGCGCAGGCGTTCGCGGCCGCGCCGCACGCCGCCAGTTGAGGGACGGCGCAACCGGCCGGTGGTGAACAACATTCGCTCGCGTCCGCGGCCCGTCTCGCCAATGCTGCCGGGCATGAAATGGTCCGCCCGCTTGCTGCTGTTCCTCGCCCTGGCCACGTTGCTGGCCATCGCGCTGCCCGCCCGCGCCGAATACCACCGCGCCACGCGCCTCGGCAATCCCGCCACCCGCTTCGCGCCGCCGTTGCGCACGCCGGACGACCTCCGCGCGCGGTTCGCCGACCCGAAGCTGCGGCCTGACATCGCCGAGGTGCTGCGGCAATGGGGCTGGACCGGCAATCTGGAGGACCTTTTCGCCGCCGCCGCCACCGCCGAAATTCGCGAGGCCCCGATCGCCGTGGGCGACGTGCTGCCGTTCATGTCCACGCGCCGCGACGGCAAACCGATTTGCCTGCGTAATGTCGAGTGGGCGGGCACGGCACCCGCCCCCGCGTATGCCTTCGACTTCGTCTCGAACGGACAGCGTTACCGCTGTCTGACGCCCAAGGCGTGCAGCAACTTTCTGTTGATTGACCTCGGCCCCGCGCCCCGCGCCGGTTTGTCGCTGTCCTGCGCCGTTCCTGAAACCGTCATTGCGGGCCGGCCCGTCACGGTCTGCCTGACGGTCGTCAACACGGGCAATCTGCCCGAATCCGTTGTCACTCTCGAAATGCCCGTGCCGCCCGGCGCGGTCCCCATGCGCATCACCGATGGCGGCGTGCTGAGTGCGGGCCGCCTGACGTGGCAGGTGGCCGCGCTCGGGCCGAATCGGGGCAAGGAAGTCTGCGTCACGCTGCAAGCCGCGCAGCCGGCGGACCTCGCGATTGAGGCGATGGCGAAGGGCACCTCCGGCACCGCTGCCGCAACCGCTTGCGGCGCGCAAGTGCGCGGCATTCCCGCCATCCTGCTGGAGGTGGTGGATGATCCCGACCCGATTCAGGTGGGCGAATCCACGACCTACACCATCCGCGTCACCAACCAGGGCAGCGCGCCCGGCACGAACATCCGCCTGCACGCCACGTTGCCCGCCAGCCAGCGTTTCGTTTCGGGTTCGGGCGAAACCGCCGTGCGGGCGACCGGCGACACGCTGACGTTTGGCGGGCTGCCCCGGCTGGAACCCAAGGCCACTGCCACGTGGCAGGTGGTCGTCCAGGCGGCGGCGGCGGATGACGCGCGGTTCAACGTCGAGCTGACCAGCGACCAGTTCACGCGGCCCATCGTCGAGATGGAATCCACGCAGCAGTATTGAGCCGCCATGCCGGAACTGCCCGAAGTGGAGGTGCTCGCGCGGCACCTGGCCCCGCTCGTCCAGGGCCGGACCATCCGCGCGGTGGACGTGCGCCGCGCCAAGGTGGTTGAACCCTCAAGCCCGCGCGCCCTTGCCCGACGGCTGGCAGGGGCGACGTTCACCGGACTGGAACGGCGGGGAAAGTATCTGCTCTTCCAACTGCGGCCGCGCCGGGGCGAAACGTTTTTCGCTCTTGGTCATCTCGGCATGACGGGACGGATGTTTCTCCAGCCCGCCCGCGCGCCGCTGCCGAAGCATGCGGCCATCGTCCTCGATTTGGGCCGGCTGCGGTTTGTTTACGAGGACCCGCGTTACTTCGGACGGTTCACACTGGACACGACCGCGCTCGACGCGCTTGGGCCGGAACCGCTGGGAGGGGAGTTCACGGTGGAACGGTTCGCAGCGGCCTTGGCGCGTTCGGCGCAGGCCATCAAGGTCAAGTTGCTCGACCAATCGCTCGTGGCGGGCGTGGGGAACATCTACGCCAGCGAGGCGCTGTTCCGCGCCGGCCTCTCGCCCCGCCGCGCCGCGTGCCGGTTGCGTCGGGAGGAGATCGGCCGGCTGCACGCGGCCATTCGCGCCGTGCTGTCCGAGGCCATAGACTGCGGCAGCACCATCCCGCTGGATTTTGCCGGTGGACGAAATGGCGACCGCCTCTTTTATTTTGGCCGCGCGGCGGACGCGCCGGATTACTACACCGAACGGCTGCGGGTGTATGACCGCGCGGGCCACCCCTGTCCGAATTGTGCCACGTCCATCCGGCGCGTGGTCCAGGCGGCGCGCAGCACCTATTTCTGTCCGCGCTGCCAGAGGTGAACTGGAGGGCGTTGGCGCGGGAAGGTTCCGCTTGACGAAGGCGGCGAAACTCCGCTTTGTTGCCCACGCAACAGCCTTCCGGCTGCGGTGGCCAGTTTAGCTCAGTGGTAGAGCAACGGTTTTGTAAACCGTCGGTCGTCGGTTCAAATCCGACAACTGGCTCCAGCCCGTAAATAAAGGGTTTTCTTCACTTTTGCACCCTCTCAAAAAAAGCCCTTCAGCTTGATGGCATGACAGTAATATGACAGTATTGCGGCACATGAAAGCCGCACGTCAAAAACCACTGGTCGTCAAACAAGGCCCGGTTGCCGTCAAAATCTATTTCACCCGCCCCGAGGGTAAGGCTCCATTCTGGCAGGTTGCCGACTACTCGACAGGCCGCCGCGTCCTGCGGACGTTCGCCGACAAGGGCGAGGCGCTGGCCGAGGCCCAACGCATCGCCCGGCAGATTGCCAGCGGGCAGGCCGAGGCCGCCGCCATGAGCAATGCCGAGGCCGCCAGTTTCGGGCGGGCCATCCAGTTGCTACGCCCCACGGGGGACGCCCTTGAAATCGCCTGCGCCCGCTACGCTGCCGCCGTCGCCATCTTGGGCACCGGGGCGAACCTAGAACGCGCCTGCGCCGAATACGCCGCCCGCGTTCAACTGCCCGACAAGTCGGTTGCCGACGTGGTTGCGGAATTGCTCGCCGCCAAAGCCGGGAAGCGTGAGCGCACCCGCGAGGATTTGAAATCCCGCCTCGACAAGTTCGCCACCGCTTTCGCCGTCCCGGTGAAAAGCCTGACGCTGGCACAAGTTCAACAGTGGCTCGACGGATTGCCCACCAGCGCCCGCGACAAAATAAATCAGCGGGCAAAGGTTGTGCAGCTTTTGCGATGGGCTTGGCGGCGTGGCTACATCCTCGACAACTTCGCGGACAAGTTGGAACGGCCCGACGCGGATGACGGCGAGGTTGAAATTTACACCCCGCATGAAATCACCCGCCTGCTAAATGCCGCCCGTCCGGCGTTCCGGGTTTTTGTGGCTTTGGGCGCGTTCGCCGGGTTGCGGTCGTCAGAGATTCAACGCCTTGAATGGAGCGCGATTGATTTGGCGGAAAATCGAATTGTCTTGAAGGGCAAAAAACGTGGCTCCGCTCGCCGCATCATTCCCATTCAACCGAACCTTGCCGCGTGGCTCGCCGCCGTCAAAAACCGCAAGGGGCACGTCTGGCCGCACAACGATGACCAGACTTGCGACGAGCAAAAGCGATGCGCTGCCGCCACCGCAACCGAGGATTCCCCCGCCGTGGCTTGGAAGCATAACGGGTTGCGCCATAGCTTTTGCAGCTACCGCTTGGCCATGCTGAAAAATGACGGCGCGGTTGCGCTGGAAGCGGGCAACAGCGCCACGATGATTCACAACCGCTACAAGCAACTTGTGACCGAGGCGCAGGCCGCCGAATGGTTCGCCGTCGCCCCCGCAGATTGACCGCCCCGGCCCCCGCTAGGCCGTGAGCAAGCCCGCCCGCGCAATGCTGGCGGGCTTTGTGTTTTCACCGCGAGGCCATGCGCGGAAAATCTGCGGTTTCCCCAACAAAAGGCCGCTTTCACGCCCCGAAGTGTCCCCAAACCGGCATGAGTGAACGGTTTAATGTGACCAAAACAGCATATAGTGATGCCAGCGAATACTTGCACTCTCAGGCCGCCGCAGAACGTGGCGGGAAACAACCGCGCCAGCGACGTGATGACGGAATCCGAGGCTGCCGCCTATCTCCACACAACGGAACGCACGTTGCGAATCTGGCGACGTGTGCGCGGGCTTCCGCACTTCAAGCTCACCAGCAAGGTGATTCTGTATCGCCAGACGGAGCTTGACCGCTGGATTGACCGCTTCCGCGTCGCGCATCGGGAGGCCCGCGCCTGATGAACGGCTCGCCGCATTTGCCGCCCGATGGATTTAGCCCGCAGTATGTGGCCCCCAAAGGCCCGTTGCGGGAACCTCATGTCGACTTTGACTTCGGGGCCGTGGCGCAAGCTCTAGGCGAACCCGCCGCGAGTGAATCCGGCAGCGCCGACATTGCGCCCGCCGTCCGCCGAATTCTCATGTGGCTTGTCGCCCCGCCCAAGCTTCCCGGCGCTGATCCGTTACAAATCACCGGTGCAAAGGTTCTGCGATTGGCTTGGGCGCTTGACCGTCGCCTGATTCAAGGCCCGAGGCTGATTGCCCTCGCCCGGCAACTGCGCCGACGTGAAAGGATGGTGAAGCCATGAACGCCGCGAAGCTGGCCCGCATCATCGGCCCCGACTTTCCGGCGCTGCCGCCCGAACTTGCGACGGAACTTGAAAGCGCCCTGCGGCCAATCCTCGTATGGGCAACGCGCCCGATGCGCGGGAGTCGCGACCATCTGCGGACACTCGGGAAGCGGGCCGTTGCTCTGGCGTGGGCCATTGACCCGGCGATCTTCGCAGGCGCACCAAGCGAGCGCCGACTTGCGAAGCGCCTTCAACTGCGGAACGGCCATGCCGACTTGGCCCCGACCGTTGCCGATGCTCGCCGCACGTTCGGATTGCGGAACAATCGCAGCGCCCACGCTCACAATTTTCGGGAAGCCCCGCCCGACAAAAGGAAAACCCCCGTCCGCCGAAGCGAAACGGGGGGCGAGGATTCAACGCTCACACTAAGGGGAAACGGAAAGACTTTGCGGAGCTTGGCCGCCCGCACCTGCCCGGACACAGGGAACCGCCAACCAAAGGAACCAGACCATGACCACACGCCCCAAACGCATCAAAGGAATCAGCATGTCCGGCGTCCGGCTGCTTGAACGCATCGCCACCGGACGCGGCAGGCCCAACCGCCAGCGCCGTCTGGCCGGGAAAAACTTCATCCACTGGCGGAGGGCCGTTGAATGAAAACTTCGCCGCCCGCTGCCGCCGAAAATTTTAACGGCGCACCCTTCATTCCCGCCGCGCTGGATGATGCCGGGTTGACGCCCGCGCAGTTCCGCATTTTCTGCCGCATCTGCCGCCGTGGCGATTGCACGGAAAGCGTGCCTCGCATGGCCACCGCTTGCGGGCTTGAACGCAAGACCGTGTGGGCAGCCATCCGCACGTTGACGGCGCGGGGCATGATTCGCCGCGTGAAGCGGTTCGGGGCCACGTCATTGCTTGTCGCCACAAGCCCGAACGCTTGGGCAAAACCCGTCCCAAATGGCAGCCCGTCCCGTTTGGCAATTCGGGCAGGCAAACGGGACGCCACCCGTCCCGTTTGCCTGCCCGACAACCCGTCCCGTTTGCCTGCCCACAAAGGTTCTCCCTTTGAAGGTTCTCCCTCCAAGGTAGCTCAGAGCGCAGGGGCGAGCGCAAAGCCGACATGGGAGCAAGTGAAGGCCGAAGCGCAGCGCAGCGGGAAGCCGGAAATTGTCGCGCAAGATTGGTTTTGGGAAATGGAAGGCTGCGGGTGGATTGATGCGGAACATCGCCCCGTGAAAAACTGGCGGCGAATGTTGGCGACGCTGGAGCCGAGAGAATGGATGCGTCCGAAGCTGAACGCGAAAGCGGCCCCGGCAGCGGCAGCGACACCGGCAGCGACCGCGCCCGAACCCGAACCCGACCCGACACCGACACCGACACCGACACCGGCACCCGAACCCGAACCCGACACGGCCCCGACCGGCAAGGCTTACGACTTGAAGGCCGAAGCGGCGAAGCTCAAAGCCGAGATTGAAGGCAGCCAACCGACCGGCGCGGAAAGATTCGGCCAGCTTGTTCGGGAATCGCAAGGCAAGCCGACGCACGAACCACCGACGCTTGAAGCGGCAAAGGCGTTCGCCGCTGGCCTGCGAAAAGGCGCGGAGCCAATCGGCGCGGAATGGTTCGCCGAGCATGGCGAGGATGCACGCTGGCAATCGCAGGACTGGCGAAAGCACGCGGCCAAGTTTGTTTTGGAACGTCACGAAAGGGCACGCCATGAACCTTGACCGCTTCCGCGAGGAACCACCGCAACTGCCGCACCGCGAGTTGCCGGAATGGGAGGATGATGACCGCCCGCACCGTCCCTGCGGCTGCGACCTTTGCCGCCATGCAACGGAAGGCCAGCGCCAAGCCGGGAGCATTGCCGATGAACTGGCCGCGCTGACGGGCTGCCCCAAGCCGGGATGCCGCTGCGACCTCTGCGAAGAACTGCGCGAGGCGGAGGCGGCAGCGCGAGTGAACCAACCCGCAACCCTGCTATGACGCAACCCGACCTCATTGCAAACGACCGCCCCACACTTCGCGAATGTGCGGGCGCGGAACTGCCCGACATTCTGCGGAAGCTTCGCGATTCGGGCGCGATTGTCTGGCGGCTGGAATCCGTTGGCGTCAGTGGTTGGCGGCTCTGGATTCGTTGGCCCGCAATGGCCCCAGGTTCGACGCTGGCGAGCCGACAACCCGAAACGCATCACGGCGTCAACTGCGCCGACAAAAACGCGCCACGGCCAGCCACGGCCCGGCGCGATGGTCTAAGGAATCTTTTTTTGCCGGGGTTGAAGGCCGGAGCGCGCTCACTCCATCGAGCGCACAACGACAGCCGAAAAACCACGGTTCCACCACAACCCGCTTTTGAATCATGCCCGCCGCAAAGCTCTACACGTTGAACGCCCTCGCCGATGAACTGGGCCACGACCGCCGCAGTCTGAAAAAATGGCTGGCCACGGTTCCGCCCGCAGGCCGTCGCAACGGCAACCCGGTTTATCGCCTCGCCGACGTTGAACGCATCATCGCCGCCCACGTCAGCAAGCGCGACAGCGCCCGCAACGCACGGGAAAAGCTCACGCTCTTGCAGGCCGAGAAAATCGCCGCGCAAATTCGCATCCTCAAAGGCGAATGGGTTTCGCGTGATGACGTGCGGCAATGGGGCGCGGAGCTTGGGCACGCCGTCAAAGCCACCGTTGAAACTTTGCACCTTGAAGCGCCGAGTCTGGCCGGGCTTGAAGTGCCGCAACTGGCCGCCCGGCTCCGCGAGATTGAAGCCGACATTCTGCGCCAGTTGCACGGGCTGAATGAGCGCCTAGCCCGCAACGAACCCGGGCGAAGTCTTACCGTTCCGCATACGGGTGACGACGTTGAAACATGAGCGCCATCCCGAAAACCTACTTGAACGCCAGCGGGCTTTCCCGCCGCTTGGGCATCGCTCCGAAAACTCTGCGCCTTCGCATGGCTGACGGCACCATTGCTCCCGACGCGGCCATGCACGTTGCGCCGCATCGGGCCGAGTCGCCGCTGTTTGACCTCGCCCGCGTCCCTGAACTTCGCCGCGCCCTGCGGCAAACCGAAACCATCCTGTGACATGAAAAAGCCCATGCCCGATGAAGATGACTGCCGCGCCCAAGTTGCGGCCCTCACCCGCGAAGCTGCCGCGCTCGAAAATTGTTTCCCGCCCGCGCAACGTCCGCAGCGCCCCGCCCTTGACGAAACCGACTTGCTCGCGTGCCTCGACACTTTGCAGGCCCACGTTGACGGGATGCGCGTTTCGCTTCGCAGCGCCCCCACGAATCGCATGGCCGCGAGCTTTGCCGGTGCCGTGGCAAATGCCCCCGCGCCCGCCCCCGCCCCCGCCAGTCAGTTCGCCGACACCGCAGCGCAGCGCCGCGAGCTTGAAAGCGAACTGGCCGCGAGTGAATCCGCGCTGGCCTACTACTGCGCCAAGCTGGGCCGCCGTCCTTCCGTGTGCCGCCCGGCGAACGCCACCGCCGACACGCTCCGCGAATACAAGGCCGCCCTTCACCGCGAGCTTGTCGCCGCGCACAACGATTGCTTGGCGCGTGGCCTGACGAAGCCCGCGAACGCACCGCGCCCGACCGCGCCGAAGCCCGCAGGCCGGAAGCTCACCGCCACGGAAAAATGTCTCGCCGCGAAATCGGCGAAGTGAACCACCCGAAACCACACACGAAAGGAACGCTGCCATGCCCCGACGCCCCGCCCCCAACCTCGAATCCGACTTCGACACCGGCCCCGCTGACGCTGTTAGCGTAGCCACGCCACCCGCGCCCCCGTCCCGCCGTGATGACGGCGACGGCGACGGCGACGAAACCACGCCCCACGCTGACAGCGTAGCCACGCCCCCCGCGCCCGCCCCCGCCCCCGCCGCGAGTGATGCCCCCGCGCCCGACCGCGCCGGAATCTTCGCGCTGGCAGACGGCGTGCGGAACCGGCTTCAGGAATTTTTCTGGCGCGGAGCCAAGCCCGGGAATCCGCATTGCGAACCCGCGCCGGAACCAGCCCCGCGCTGCCCCATCATGCGCCGCGTGATTTCCGCCCCCGATGTTCGGGCCGCGCTCGTCACCGCCCGCGCCGCGCTCGCCAAGCTCGAAAGCACCCGCGCCGACGTGCGGCACCTGCTTGACCCGGAAAGCTACCGCAACGGGCTTGTGGCCCGCATGGGCGAGGCGAACGACCCCGCCGAGATTGAACGCCTGCGGGGCGAGCTTGCCGGGTTCGCCCCCGACGCCATGCGGGCTTCGCGAATCAGCGGCCAGCGCATCATTGCCCGCGTCTATGCCGACGAAGTTGAACCGGCCCTGCGGCACCTACTGCAATGCGCCGACGCTGCCGCCGAAATCGTCGCCGAAGAAATCGCAGGCGAGGAAGCCAAGCTGTTTGCGCGTTACGACACCCCGCGCACCGCAACAGCCATCACGGCGAAAGCCCGCGCCATTCGTGAGCGCATCAAAAATGCCGGGGCCATCCTCGACCAACAACCGCCCGCATCCTCGCCCGTGCCTTACGGGCTGGAAAACATCGTTGCCGTTTTCGGGTGAGCAGCGCACCCCGCCGGGGCGACTGGTAACGGCCCGGCGGGGTTTTTCACAACCTCATTCTCTACCATGCGCGAAGCTCATCTGATTGCGTTCGTTCTCTGGCTAGTTCTCTGGCCGCTGGCTTGCGCGGCATGAATGAAAAAATCCGCCAGTTCCGCACAAGCGCCATGAGTCAGCTTGCTGGCGCGTTCTCGTTCGGGGCCGTGATGGGTTTTTTCAACAGCGTCATCCAGCACTTTGACCAAATCCAAGACCGCGCCGAAAACTTGGACGTGGGGACGGATTTTTTGCAGGGCATGGGCCGCGTGATGAATGTCAACGGCAGCAGCGCCGAAGATTTCGGCAAGGCGCTTGAAAAACTGAACGTCAAAATCGGGCAGGCGCGGGAAGGCAACAAGGCCGCCCTCGAATCGTTCGCGGGCCTCGGACTCAAAATGTCCGACCTCGCCGGGCTGTCCACGGATGCCATCTTCTACCGTGTCGCCGATGCGCTGGCCGCCACGGGTGACAAGGCGCGGATTTCCGCAGGCTTGACCGACCTCATGGGCAAGTCCGCCGTGAGCATGACGGCGGCTGTCTCAAAGGGCAGCGACGAACTCCGCAAGCTTGTGTCAGAGGCGAAAAAACTGAACGCGGAGGACGTGGCCGCGCTCGCCCAAGTGAAAGATGACATCAAAAACGGTTGGGAAACCGCGCTTGGTTGGGGCGGAAAATTCCTCGCCCTGCTTGGGAACATCGCGGCCAGCGCCGGGGAAATCAGCGCCCTCGCCAGCGGGGGAGCGACCTTTGACGGCATGATTGCCGGAAAGGTTGCCGTGGCGAACAAGGCCCGCGAAGCCCAACTGATTGCCGAGGCCAACGCGCAATGGGATGCCAAGATGGCCGAGGAAGCTGCCGCTGAAGCCGACAAGCTGAAGGCCGCCGAAAAGGCGATTGATGCGGAACTCGATTACCTCGAAGTGCGCGGCAAAATCAAAGCCATCAATGGCGATGAAACGGCCATGCTCGAAGTGTTAAAGCAGCGTCACGACCTTGCCAGCGAACGCCACGGGGCCGACTCACTCGAAGCGGAAAAGGCCAAGCTCGCCGTGCTGGAAGAAGAGGCGAAGCTGAAGGAAAAGAGCGCCAAGTTTGAAGCGGAGCAAGCGAAGCTTGGCCGGGAATACGTTCAACGTCAGCGCGAGGCGGCTGCTTTGATGCAACGGAATCTTGGCTCGCTTCGTTCTGCCACCGCAGGACGTTATGGACATGCGCGAGGAAGCCCGGTTTCTACGCCTTGAAGGAAACGAACAAGGGGCCAAGCGCCTATTGAACGAATCCGACGCGCTGGCCATGAGCATCGGGGGACTGTCCGCCGCCGAAGCAAACCCGATGGGCGAAGTCGTTCGCAGCCTTGGCGAAACCGAAGCAAACATGAAGGCGCTGGCTGAACTCGCCGCCCGCGAAGGCATCCGCGTCGTAACCCCCGACTGATTCACGCCAAACAGAACGGCCCGCCAGCATCGCCAGCGGGCCGCCCTGCGTTCGGGGAAGCTCACGCCGCCCGATTCTGCCACGCCACACACAAGGCCGTCAGGAAGGCCGCCCACGCCCCGGCGTGAGGGTTTAGCAGCGAGTCCCGCACGAACCCGCAACCCGGCCCCAAACGCCACGCCCGGCCCGCCAAGACGCTTTCCCGAATCCAGCGCAACGCCGATACCGCCCGAATCGGCACCACGTTGCGCCCGGTGTCTTTCCAAAGCTCGCCGTCCGCCGTCACAAACACGGCCCGCGTGTCCCCCCGACCGCACACTTGGAACACCAACCCGACCCGCGCCCGCGTCCCGGCCAGCTTCCGACGTGCGGCCCGCAATTTGGCCCGCGCTTCCGCCAACCCCGGCGCGAGGGTTTCCCGCAGGCCCGGTGCCGTCCGCATCAAACGCGCCCGCCTGCGGACAATCACCCGGCAGTTTTCAACATCATCCGCCAGCCACCGGCACGGCGTTTCCAGCATCACCGCGCCGGGGTGCCGCAAGGTTTGTCCGCCCGTCCGGTGCAAATGCGCCAGCGCGAAGCCGGGCGCGTCCCTCAGTGTCATGGGTTCCGCGAGTAGGTTTTCATTCATGGTGCCGTCACGTTCCGCCCGGCGTCATTGCCGGGACATGAACGGGCGAGGATAGCAGGAACCCGGCAGCCCGTGGCAACCCGCAATGCGGTGTAAGTAACCGGAAAATTGCCGGGTGCCCCCGGGGGCCATGTTCCAACGGTAAAAAATCCCGCGCTGTGAACCTGACAAAACCTGACAAAAAACGCGCCGCAATGCTGTCGCAATGCTCCGCATGGGCAAGTTGGCCAATGCTCATTTGGCCCTTTATTCATGCGGGTTTTTTGGCTTTTTGAATGAAAACGGCGGCGAGGCTTTAACGGTTTTGTAAACCGTCGGTCGTCGGTTCAAATCCGACAACTGGCTCCAGCTTTCCCCCCGTCTTCTCGTCCACCGCGCCGGCCGCAGTGGCACGAGTTCCGGCGTGAGTTTTGGCGGCTCCGCCCCTAGGCTGGCCGCGTGAAACTGCTTTTCATTGGCGACATCGTGGGCGAGCCGGGGCGGCGGGCGGTGCGGCAATTGTTGCCCGAGTTGCGGAATCGGCTCGCGCCCGACGTGGTGATCGCCAACGGCGAGAACGCGGCCGGCGGCGCCGGCATCACCCCCAAGACCGCTGCCGAAATCTTCGCGGCCGGCGTGGATGTCATCACCAGCGGCGACCATCTGTGGGACCAGAAGGAGGTGAGCGAACTGCTGGCGAACGAGCCACGCTTCGTGCGGCCGGTGAATTACCCGCCTGGCACGCCGGGGCAGGGGAGCCGGATGCATCCGGTGAACGGGCGTGTGCCGGTGGCGGTGGTCAACGTGCAGGGCCGCACGTTCATGCCGGTGTTGGAAAACCCGTTCCTGGTCGTGCGTGAGGAGGTGGCGCGGCTGCGGCAAATGACCCCGGTCATCTTTGTGGATGTTCATGCGGAGGCCACTTCGGAAAAAATCGCCCTTGCACGGATGCTGGACGGACAGGTGAGTGCGGTGGTCGGCACACATACGCATGTGCAGACGGCGGACGAGCAGATTTTTCCCGGTGGGACGGCCTTCCTTTGCGATGCTGGCTTCACCGGGCCACAGGAAAGCGTGCTCGGGCGCGAGATTCAGCCCATCATCGAGCGGTTTATGACCTGCCAGCCGCGCCGGTTCGAGGTGGCCACGGGGCGTGTGATGTTGCACGGCGCGTTCATCACCGTGGACGAGGCCACCGGACGCGCCACGGCGATTTCGCGCGTCGCCGAGCCGTTGCCCGCCTGACCCGCCATGCCGCGCCCGGCCAAATCGCAGTGGGATTTTGGGGAACTGTTCTCCCCGGAACAGACGCGCCGCGTCTGGTCGGTGAGCGAACTTACCGCGCAGGTGCGGCGCTTGTTGGAGCAGCACCTCGGCACCGTGTGGGTGGGGGGTGAGATCACGAACTTTTCGCAATCGGCGGCGGGGCATTGCTACTTCGGCCTCAAAGACGGCGTGGCGCAGATTCAATGCGTGCTGTTTCGCGGCGCAGGCGTCAGCGCCGCCGTCCGCGCCGCGCTGGCGGACGGGCAAAAGGTCGTCGTCCAGGGCGAGGTGAGCGTCTATGAGGCGCGGGGGCAGTATCAACTGGTCGTCCGCGCGGTGGAGTTGCAGGGTGTGGGTGCCTTGCAGGCGGCCTTCGAGCAGCTCAAGCGCAAACTCGCGGCGGAGGGATTGTTTGCGCCGGAGCGCAAGCGGCCCGTGCCACGCTTTCCGCAACGGCTCGGGCTGGTGACCTCGCCCGCCGGGGCGGCGTTGCGTGACGTGCTGCACGTCATCCGCCGCCGCCAGCCGGGCCTGGAAATCATTCTCGCGCCGTGCCGCGTGCAGGGCGAGGGAGCCGCCGCCGAAATCGCTGCGGCGCTGGGCCTGCTGAATGAACTGCACGCCGCGCCCGACGGCGTCCGGCTCGACGTGATTCTCGTCACTCGCGGGGGCGGATCGTTGGAGGACTTGTGGGCGTTCAATGAGGAGGTTGTGGCCCGCGCGCTGGCCGCTTCGGTGGTGCCCACCGTGTCGGCGGTCGGACACGAGATTGATTTCACCATTGCGGATTTTGTGGCGGACCGGCGGGCGGCCACCCCCAGCGTGGCGGCGGAACTGCTCACGGAGGGCGTGTTCAGCAGCCGCGAGTTCATCGCCGAAGTCCCCGCGCGGCTGCGGCAACTGTGCGCCGACGGCCTGGCAGAACGCGGGGAAATTCTGGCCGCGCTGGCGCACCGGCTGCAACTCGCGCACCCCCGCCGCCCGCTGCGCGAAGGCGCGCAACGCCTGGACGATGCCCTTGCGGGCCTGGGTCGCGGACTGCGGGCGCGCTTGCGGGAGGCGAACCTGCGGACGAGCGCGACGGCGGCGCGGCTGCTGGCAGTGCAACCGGCGCGGCAATGCCGCGAGCGCGCGGAGCACGCCGGACGTTTGCTCGCCCGGCTCCAGGAACTGGTTCGGCGCGGCCTCGCCGATCGCCAGACACGATGGCAACGCGCCGAGGAGCGGCTGCGCCTGCTGGGGCCCGAGCAGGTGCTGGCGCGGGGGTATTCGCTGACGCTGGATGGGGTCTCGGGCCGGATTGTGCGGGATGCCGCCCAGGTCAAACCCGGGCAGCCGCTGCGGACCCGGCTGGCCAAGGGCGAGATTCGCAGCGTGGCGACGGAGTCCCAGCGCGGGGATTGGTGAGTCACCGGCGGTCCTCACCGCCGGCCCAGGCGCGCGAGCAGTTTCTCGTGGATGCCGCCGAAGCCGCCGTTGCTGAAGACGCACACCACGTCGCCCCCCTCGGCGTGCTTGGCCAGATGGCCAACGATGGCCTCGGCGTCAGGCAGGTATTCAGCGGGTTTTCCGGTGGCGCGGAGGTCGGCCATCAACTGCTCCGGGTTCAACCGCTCCTCCGGTTTCAACAACTCGAGCCGGGCGACCTGGGCGACGATGACGGCGGAGGCCCCGGCAAAGGCGCCCACCAATTCCTGCTGGAACACGTTCCGCCGCGTGGTGTTGCTGCGCGGCTCGAAGACGGCCCAGAGGCGTTCGTTGGGATACTTGATGCGGAGCGCCCGCAGGGTCTCGCGAATGGCGGTTGGATGATGGCCAAAGTCGTCAATGACCGTGACGCCGCCGGCGATGCCGCGCACCTCCATGCGGCGTTTGATGCCCTTGAACGTGTCGAACGCGGCCTGAATCTGCTTGTTGGTCAGCCCGCAGTGTTTCGCGGCGGCCACGACGGCGAGGGCGTTCCGCACATTCAACTCGCCGACGAGGTTGATGTGGAATTTCGCGCTGGGAATCTCGAACTCGCTGGCGGTGGGGCCGAGGCGGAGGTTGGTGGCGCGGATGGCATTGTGCTCGCCCAGGCCGAAGCGTTTGACGGGGCAGAAGTTGACGTTGAGCAGCGGGGCGAGGTTCGGATCATCGCCGTTGGCGAGCAGCAGGCCGTTGCGCGGGATGGTGCGGATGAAATGGCTGAACGTGCGTTGCACGGCGGCGAGGTTGTCGAAGATGTCCGCGTGGTCGAACTCGAGGTTGTTCACGATGGCGACCTCGGGCAGGTAGTGGATGAACTTGCTGCGCTTGTCGAAGAACGCGGTGTCGTATTCGTCGCCCTCGAGGATGAACCATTCGCTGTCGGTGAAGCGCGCGCCCTGGCCGAGGTTGGCCGGGATGCCGCCGATGAGGAAGCCGGGGTTGAGGCCGGCGTGCTCGAAGACCCACGTCAGCAGGCTGGTGGTGGTGGTCTTGCCATGGGTGCCGGCGACGACGAGGCAGCGTTTGCCGCGCAGGAAGAACTCGCGCAGCAGGTCCGGCAGCGAGCAGAACCGCCGCTTGTGTTCGAGGACAAACTCAGCTTCGGGATTGCCGCGCGAGATGGCGTTGCCGATGACAACGAGGTCCGGCTGGTGCGCGAGGTTGGCCTCGGCGTAGCCGTTGAAGACGGGGATCCGCCGCTGTTCGAGGAACGTGGACATGGGCGGATAGACGTTCTGGTCCGAGCCGGTGACGGTGTAGCCTTTTTCCTGGAGCGCGGCGGCGGTGGAGGCCATCGCGGTGCCGCCGATGCCGACGAAGTGAATGGAGCGGATGGAGGAGATCATGAGATTCAAGCGCGGGTCAGGGCGTTCTCGCTGACAAACAGGTTGCGGGCGCGGAACGGCGCGGGACTTTCGTGGAGCAACACGGCGCGCAACGCCGCCAGCGGGGAGGCGAACCACGGGCGGCGCAGCGCGCGCGTCTCGCTGACGGCCCAGCCCGGCACGGGGAACTGATGGCGCATGGCCAGCCATTCGGCGGTCGCGGCCAGGTAAGCATCCTCGATTGCGCCGAGCTGGGGCACGGCATCGCGCAAGGGGGGCGGTTCCGGCAGCAGCATGGCCGGATCGGGCCGCGCATAGAAGGCATCGAGAAAATTGCGGAGCGCAAAATCGAACGGTTCGCCCGCGAGGGTCATTCGGGCCACGTCGGCCAGCGTCTGGGGAATCATACCCGGCCCTCCGCGAAAAGACCTTCGACGAGAAATTGCGTCTTCACCGGGATTTGGGTCGGCGGATAATACGCGGTCACGATGTTCATGACGGCTTCGGCGTTCTGCAGTTTCAAATGACGAATCAGGAACACGATGTCGGCCACATCATCGGTGTCTCCCACGCCCAAACCGATCCGGGAGGCCATGCACTTCATCGCGAGCAAATATTCCGGCGTGGGCATCACCAGCCGGAGGTGCGGGAACTGCGGCAGGCCCTCGGCTGTGGTGTCGTGGCGCGCGGAAATGAACCCTTTGGCGGCGTCGTTCAGCCAGTGGGCGGGCAGCGCGTGGGCCGCCGCCACGACCTCCGCCGCCTCCCGGATGACCTGCGTGGGCCGGAAAAGTGCGTCCACATCCTTCGTGGATACGCGGGCGGCAAAGGCGATCACCATCGCGGTTCCCCCTAGCAAACAAATTTCCCCGGTTGCTCCCCGTTGCCCAAGCTCATCGGAAAGCGACTGCAACGCCCGCAGAATGGCCGTGCGGGTCAGCGTCGTCTGGCCGGGAAAGTATGGACTGCCGTTCACCCGGGAAGATTAGCAGCCGGGAAAGTGAGGTTCCAGAAAAGTCAATGCGCGCCCCAAGCTTTAACGCAGCCGTTCTGCCATGTTTCGGCCCAAAGCGACGGGCTCCGCCAGCGGACCGCGCAGTTCCGCGCGCTGACCGCCGCGCAGGAACGAAACGGCGCGGAGCTGAAGCTCGCCGCCGACCACGGAGGCGTGGGCGGCCACGGGTGCCTGACAGCCGCCGCCCATGGCGGCAAGAAAGGCGCGCTCGGCGGTGACGCATTGGAAGGTTTCGTGGTGATTCAGGCGGGCACAAACTTCGGCGAGGCGCGCGTCGTTTGCGCGAATCTCGATGCCGATGGCGGCCTGGCCAACGCAGGGCAGCATGGTGTCGAGATCGAGGATCGTGGCAAACAGGCCGGGCGGCAGGTCCGCCCCGGTAATGCGGCCCTCGGGCGTGAGGATGTAACCGAGCCGCCGCAGGCCGGCGCTGGCCAGCAAGGTGGCGTCCAGTTCCGGCTGGTTGGCGAGTTTGTGGAGGCGGGTGGCGACGTTGCCGCGGATTTCGACAGTTTGCAGATCGGCGCGGGCGGCGAGCAACTGGGCGCGCCGTCGCGTGCTGCTGGTGGCGATGACGGTTCCGGCGGGCAGGTCACGAAGCTGGACCTGCGGGCCAAAGCCGCGCCGGTCGGTCGCGCCGGTCGCGCGCAGGTGTTCGGGATCGCGGGTAAAGAGCACGTCCCGCACGTCCTCGCGGGGCGGGGTGGCGCCGAGCACGAGGCCCGGGGGCAGTTCGGTGGGCAGGTCCTTGAGGCTGTGAACACACAAGTCCACCCGGCCATCGAGCAGGGCCACCTCGAGTTCCTTGGTGAACAAACCCTTGGGCAGGTCGCCCTGGGCCATGCTGGCGGTTTGCAACTTGTCGCCGGTGGTCTTGATGATTTGCAGTTCGAAGGTCAGCGCGGGAAAGGCGGCGCGGCACTGGGCGGCGATGAGATTGGCCTGGGCCAGTGCGAGGGCGCTGCCACGGGTGCCGATTTTGATCGGGGGCATGGGGGTGTTCAAAAGGACAGATGGTGAAATCCGAAATCCGAAATCCGAAGTTCGAAGGGACGCGGGGAAGCGCAACTCGAACAACCGGACAACGCGCCGGCGAACCCGATCGTCGCGGGAATGCGGGCCGGCTCGGCAGTTAGGATTTTGGGCATTGGCTTTCTTTTGGCGTTCAGGCCTCGGCGGGCTTCATGGGCGCGTCGGGTTAAGCAGCAATCCGGCGTTCGGCGAGGAGACCCGCGACTTTTTCGCGGATGATGGCCTCGCAGCGGGCGACTTCCTCGCGCCGCTGCTGGAGATACTCGTTGGCGATGCTCTGGAGGTCGTCCACGTTGTAGAGATAGACGTTGTCCACCTCGTTGACGGCCGGGTCCACGTCGCGCGGGACGGCGATGTCAATCAGCAGCAGCGGGCGGTGGCGGCGGACCTTCATCAGGGGCTCGAGCCGGGCGCGTTCGATGACGTAGCCGGGGGCGGAGGTGCTGCTGATGGCGATGTCAATGCGGGCGAATTCCCGCTCCCACTCATCAAAGCCGATGGCGCGCCCGCCGAGTTCGCGGGCGAGGGCCTCGGCCTTCTCGCGGGTGCGGTTGGTGACGACGAGGCTGTCCGCTCCGCGCGACAGGAGGGCACGGGCGGTTTTCTCGCTGGTGTCGCCCGCGCCAATGACCATGACCGGGTGGCCGGCGAGGGTGTCGAAGATGCGCTCGGCCAGTTCGACGGCGACGCTGGCCACACTGATGCTGCCGCGCTGGATGTTGGTGGTGGTGCGGATGTGCTTGGCGACGTTGAAGGCGCGCTGGAAGGCCTTGTTGAGGCGCGGGCCGGTGAGCTTGTGTTGGAGCGCCAGGTCATAGGCCAGCTTGAGCTGGCCCAGGATTTCCGTCTCACCCAGCACCATCGAATCGAGGCCGCAGGCCACCTTGAAGAGGTGTTCCACGCTCTGCGGCTCGGACCACTGATACAAATGGTCATGCACCGGATCGGGGTAGGCGTGGTGGGTGACGAGGAACTCGTGCAGCGCCGGGAAAACCTGCGCGGGCGGCTGCGGGGTGGCCAGGTAGAGCTCGACACGATTGCAGGTCGAGAGGATGACCGCCTCGTCCGCGAGGCCGCGTCGGCGAAGCTCCGCGACGGCTGCCGGAATTTCCGCCTCGGTGAAGGCGAATTTCTCGCGCACCTCGACGGGCGACGTGCGGTGGCTGAGACCGATGACGACGACGGACATGGGCACGACGGGTCAGCTTTGCGCCGGGGGAGGCGGCGGGTTGTGCAGCGGCGAGAGGAGGTTGGTGCCCCAGAAGGTGAGCAGCACGAACAGGAAGGCCGCAATGGCCGCCACCGCCAGCCGCCGCCCCCGCAACCAGCCGCGCCGGTGGCCGAACAACAACAGGGCGTAGCCTGCCCAGACCAGCACGGACCAGATCACTTTCACGTCCGGCCCGGCGGGGTATTCCGCGCGGTTCTGGACGAGATAGAGGACCCCGCTGCCCAACCCCAGCGTCAGGAGCAGCCAGCCGGTGAACAAAAGTCGCCGAACCGCGATTTCCAGCCGGGCCATGGGGGGCAGCAACGAAAGCAGCGCGTTGAGGCGGTGACGTTTGAGATTGGCCTCCTGGGTGACGAGCATCAGCGCCGCCGCGCAGCCCAGGCCGAACGAGGCATAGGCCAGCAGTGTGACCGCGGCATGGAGGCTGCGCAGGCCGCCCGAATACTCGGGCTTGGGGCCGTGGGGCGGGTCCAGCCACGGCATCAGTGCGAACACGCCGACGGCGAAAAGCAGCGGCGCGGCAAAGGCCCCGAGAAAACGAAAACGCGGCCACAGGCCAATCACCAAATACGCCAGCACGCTGAACCAGGTGAAGAACGTGGTGGCCTCGTAAATGTTATAGACCGGGCACTGTTGATAGAGGTAGCCCCGTTGAAACACGGCCAGGGTGTGGCCCGCGAACCCCAGGAGCACGAGCAGGTAATTGACGAAATCGTCCCGTCGAAATCCCTTCCGCCACAGCAGAATCGAATAGACCGTGCTCAGGCCGTAGGCGACCACGGCCAGCAGGAAGAACAAACGGTCAGACATGACCGGCGCAGGGTAGGAGCGGCGGCCAGCGGGGCCAAGCGCGCAGTTGGCGGCAGGCTAGCGGGCGCGCCTGGTCGTTCCGCCGCCTTCGCCCCCGACGGAAAAGAAGATTTCATCGTCCGCCGGTGTGGCGCCCGGGCGGAACTCGAAGTCAATGTCCGTCAGCTTGGTGAAGAATCGCGTGTCTGTCTCGGCAAAGAGCGGGAACTGCCCGCCGCCGAATTGGGCCACCAGTTGCTCGCCGTCGCGGGTGATGGTGACGCGGTCGTATTTCCCGACGTAACGGTCGAGCGCGGCGCGCGGCGGGGTCACTTCGATGCGCCCGGGCCGGCCGAGTTCGCGCACCCAGATGTTGCGGAAGCGGACGGGGTTGCCGTGGTCCTGCAGGGCGATGGGGAGCTTTTCCGGGTGGGGGGAATAGGGCGGTCGCTCCACCCAGGTGGAAGGTCCGGTGAGTTCAACGTTGTTCTGCACCAGCACGCCGTTGTGGAACAGGGTGATGCGGGCCGGGGAGAGCAGCTTGCCATCGGGGGCGAAGCGCGGCGCGGTGTAAATGATGTCGTAGCTCTGCCATTCGCCGGGGGGACGACAGGCGTTGACCAGTGGCGGATACTGGCCGTAGATCGAGGCGGCGGAGCCGTCGGCATAGGTGGTGTTCTGATAACTGTCGAGCACCTGGATTTCGTAGCGGGTTCCGCCGAAGAACACGCCGCTGTTGCCGCGCCCCTGGCCGCTGCCCTTCACGGGTAGCGGGGTGGCCCACTCGATGTGCAACTGGCAATCGCCGAAGTTCCGTTTGGTGCGGATGTAACCGGCGTCGCGCACGCACTCCATGTATCCGTCGCGCACCAGCCACTTGCTGGGCGTGCCATCCAGTGCGGCCCACTGATCGAGGTTGGTGCCGTCGAAGAGCACAATGGCGTCGGAGGGCGGGCGCCCGGGCTTTTCCGGCGTGCTGGCCGTGCCCGGGTCCACCACCGGCGGGAGCGGGCGATGGCGGTCGTGGTTGAGCCAGTTGGGGTCGGGCTGGGCGGAGACGAAGGCGGCGGTGGGGAGCATGAGCAAAAGCGACAGGATGGATTTCACGACAGGATGTTAAGCGGCGCATTGGCGAGGGTCACAACAAAAAATCCGGCCAAGGCCGCGGCGCGGCGCGCCCGGGACGGTCGCGACGCATGCCGTCTGGCGAGCGGGAATGATTCAGAAGAACGGATTGTGGGCGCGTTCCTCGCCGACGGTGGTCAGCGGGCCGTGGCCCGGGCAGAGCAGGGTTTCATCGGGCAGGCTGAGGATTTGTTCCTGCACGGCCGCAAGCGCGCCCGGCCAGTCGTTTTCGGCGCGGCCGACGGAGCCGGCGAACAATGCGTCGCCCACCAACGCCACGGCAGGTGCGGCACCGGGCCAGCCGGTCACCACATACGTCACGCCGTCCCCCGCGTGACCGGGAGTCGGTCGGGCGTGAATCCGCAGACCGCCCAGCTCGAGCAGTTTGCCCGGCGGCAACGGGTGCGCGTCGGCGTGGACGCCCGGCGCGGCCAGGATCCGAGCCTCCGGGTGTTGGCGGTGTAACGCGGCCAGCGCCGCCACGTGGTCGGCGTGGCTGTGCGTGATGGCGATGACGCGGAGCCGCAGTTCGCGGCGGATCAGCTCGCGGGTGATCGCCTCCGCATCGAAGCCCGTATCGAACAGCACGGCCTCCCGTGTGGCGGCGTCCCATGCGAGAAAGGCATTCACCGTGAAGCCGCGCCGTGCGGAAGGCAGCAGCGCGAGGCCGTTCCAGCGGTTCAGCGGCGGCGAGGCAGGGGTCCAGCCGTTGACGATGGCGGCGAGTTTGTGGGCATCGAGCCGGATGGCGTGCGCGAGGCGGGGCAGGTCGCCGTGCGCGGGCCACCGGCCATCCTCCTCGAACGCGGCCAGTTCGTCTTCGGCAAGCTGGGCGGCGCGGGCGGCCGCGGCCAGGGAAAGCCCGGCGCGGTCACGCGCCTTGTTCACGATGTCGCCCGCATGGTCCTCGAGTGTCATGCCCGGAGGGTAGTCGCAAACGACGGCCCGGCAAGCGGCGGACCGTTGACCGACACCGCCCGCGAGGCTGGCGGTGACGCGGAGCGGCGGTGGGGGGCGAGAACTTTCAGCCCGCGAACAACTGGTCGTGCGCCAGGGCGCAGCCGGTGCGGGCGTCGAGGATGCGCACGCCCAGACCGTGCGGCGGGGCGGCGGCGAGCTTCTGGAAGAAGTTGGGAAACGTCTTTTTCACGCAGGCTGGATTCCGCAGGCGGATGCCCGGCACCTTCAGCCCCAGCACGGCAAAGCACATCGCCATCCGGTGGTCGTTGTAGGTCTCGATTTCCGCGCCGTGCAGGGGCGCGGGATGGACCGTCAACGTGTCGCCCGCCTCGATGACCCTGGCCCCGCACCGGGTCAGTTCGGTGCGCAGGGCGGCAACCCGTTCACATTCCTGGACGCGCAGCCGGCCAAGGTCGGTGAAGCGGATTTGCGCATGGGTTTCCGACCAGCACCAGCCCGCGCCCGCGTCCGCGTCCGCCGCCAGCACGATCGCCGTCATGATGCTGTCGCCCAGTTGATGCGCGCGCGACACGGTGGCGGGCAGCGGCAGAAAATCGGGAAACTCCGCGTCAATCTGCCAGCCGGTTTCCGGCCACGCCCGGACGGTGACGGGGGAGCCGGAACGGGGCGCGACGCAAACCCCGCCCCACTTGAGTTCCAGCACATGACACAACCATCCGGCAGCCCAAAAATAACTTCCGCTGGAGGCATCCGGCTCAATTTGAAATTCCCCCCCGCGCGGCGGGAAGGCCGCGATCAGGCGGCGCGTCATCTCAACGTAGGGCAGCTCGTCGTCATTCGCGCCGGTCACCTCCACCCGCCAACCGCCGGGCCGCGCGGCCAGCAGCAGCGCCGAGGCGAATTGCGAACTTTCCGCCACGCTGACCGTGCAGTGACGCGCTTCTCGCTCGGCGTTCCGAGGCTGGCCGTGGATCACGGCTGGCAATTTGTCGTTGGGCGCGTCCACGCGGTAGCCCAGTTCACGCAACGCGGCGAAGAGGGCGGCCTGGGGACGTTCGTGCATCCGGGAAACCCCGTGCAGCCGATACACGCCGTCGCCCAGGCAGACCAGCGCCGCCAGGAAACGCGCCGCCGTGCCCGCGTTGCCCACGAACAATTCCAACGGCCGCGCCGCCGTGCCCGCGCGGGGAATCCGGCCGCCCTGACCCGTCACCCGGATGGTGCGGTTGCACGGCTCGGCCGGGTCCGCCGCGACTTCGATCGCAAAACCCAGTTCCCGCAGCGCGGCGGTCATCACCTCGGTGTCCTCGCTCCACAACGCACCGCGCAGGGTGGTCTCGCCGTCCGCCAGCGCGGCGAGCGCGAGGGCGCGGTTGGTGATGCTCTTCGAGCCGGGCACGGTGATTTCCGCGCGCACCGGGCGGTCGAACGGGACAATTTCGATGAGGTCGGGCAGCGGCATGAGGTTACTCGGGCGAGGTGGATCCGCCGTTTGCGCACCACGTGTCGCGCCGGGCCTTGGCAGCACGGAAAAAACGTTCCAATGCGCGCCCATCGGCCCGGCGCAAGAACGCGTCGAGGAGCACCAGCCCGCGGC
>JBKBTZ010000257.1:0-2156 GCA_046290825.1 Limisphaerales bacterium | reverse complement strand
CGGGCGGGTGTTTTCGGGGGCAAGGGAGGCACCTCATAGGAGCCGTCCGCCCGCAGGTGGCGCGCCTTCACGTTGTCGGCCAGTGTGACGGCCAGCAGTTCGTTGATGATGCGGTCACGCAGGTTGCCGTCCTCGATCGGAAACGCGACCTCGATGCGCTTGTAGAAGTTGCGCGGCATCCAGTCGGCGCTGCTCAGGAACACGGCGGGCCGGCAGGCGTTCTCGAAGTAGTAAATGCGGTGATGCTCGAGGAAACGGTCCACGATGCTGCGGACGGTGATATTCTCCGACACCCCCGCCACGCCGGGCCGGAGGCAGCAGATGCCGCGAACGATCAGGTCAATTTTCACGCCGGCCTGCGACGCCTCGTAAAGCGCCTCGATGAGCGGGCGATCCACGAGCGAGTTGACCTTGGCGATGATGCGGGCGGGCAGGCCGCGCCGGGCATGTTCGGTCTCGCGCCGGATGAACGCCAACAGGCGTTCGTGCAGGTCGAAGGGAGCCACGAGGAACTTCAGCGAACCCTGATATTGGCACAACCCGGTGATGAGATTGAACAGGCGGGTCGCATCCTCACCAAACTCCGGCTTGCAGGTGAGCAACCCGGCGTCGGTGTAAAGTTTTGCCGTCGCCGCGTTGTAATTGCCCGTCGCCAGATGCACGTAGCGGCGGATGCCATCCGGGTCGCGCCGGACCACCAGCGCGCACTTCGCGTGAATTTTGTAGCCGACGAGGCCATAAACCACATGCACGCCCGCCTCCTCGAGCTGGCGCGCCCACTGGATGTTGTTGGCCTCGTCGAATCGCGCCCGCAATTCGACCACGGCCGTGACCTGTTTGCCGTTGCGGACGGCGTTCATCAGCGCGCCGACGATGCGCGTGTCACCGCCGGTGCGGTAGAGTGTCATCTTGATGGCCAGCACCTTCGGGTCGGCGGCGGCCTGTTCGAGGAACTCCACCACGGTGGCGAAACTTTCGTAAGGGTGGTGCAGCAAAACATCACGCTCCCGGATGGCGGCGAACAAATCCGTCTGGCCGCGCACTGCCGCTGCGACCGGCGCAACGAACGGCGGGTCGCGCAATTCCGGTGAATGATCCCCGGCGTAGATGGACATGATGCCGCCGGGACTCAGCGGCCCGTCCACCTCATACAAATCCTCCTCCTCCAGCTTCAAACGCCGCAGCAGGGCAGTGACAAGGGGCGCGGGGCAGCCCCGCTCCACCTCGAGCCGGACGGCGTCGCCCTTGCGCCGGTTGTGGAGTTCGTTTTCGACGGCCTTGAGCAGGTTCGCGGCCTCTTCCTCGTCAATATAAAGCTCGCTGTTGCGGGTCACGCGGAACATCCAATGGCCGAGAATGCGCGCACCGAGGAACAATTCCCCGAGGTGGGCGCCGATAAGCTGGCCGAGGAACACGTAATCCTGCCGGGCGTCCTGACGTGGCAGGCGGATGAGCCGCGGCAGCACGCGAGGCACCTGCACCACGGCGAGCCGCCGGCCCCGACGCTGGCCGGAGGGGAACTCCAACTGGAGGATGAGGTTGAGGGACTTGTTCAGCAGTTGCGGGAAGGGGTGCGCGGGGTCCAACGCGAGAGGCGTCAGCACCGGCAACACCTCGGTCCGGTAGAAGCGGTCAATCCACTCCCGGTCAGCGGCGTCGAGTTCGGCCATCTTCAGGAAACGGATGCCGTTCTCCGCCAGCGCGGGCACAAGCTGCTCGCGCCAGCAGCGGTATTGGTCGGCGACCATTTTGTGCGCCCGCCGGGCCACATCGCGGAAAGTGTCGCTGGCGGTGCGTCCGTCGAAGGTGCGCTCGACCACGTCGCTCTCGATTTGCTGCTTGAGGCCGGCCACGCGGACCTCGAAGAACTCGTCGAGATTGGTGCTGGTGATGCAGAAGAACTTGAGGCGTTCGAGCAGGGGGGTGGCGGGGTTCAACGCCTCGTCCAGGACGCGCTGGTTGAATTCCAGCCAGCTCAACTCGCGGTTGAGAAAGTGCGCGGCGGAATACTTGCCCGATGCCGGTGCCATAAGCGGGGCGGTAGAATACCCGCAATTCCCCGGTTGGCGAGTGACATTTGGAAGGCGCGAATCCGGTGGGCGCATCTCAGTTTATTGCAAGATGGAAGGCGCCAGGTGGCGGTCATGACCCCAGCT
>JBKBTZ010000256.1:0-2183 GCA_046290825.1 Limisphaerales bacterium | reverse complement strand
CGGCGGCCCGGCCAGCGACAGCGTCAGCTCCGGCTTGCGGACGATGATCTTCGGCCTGCTTGGGCGGGCGGGCGGGGTGTTGCTGCGGGCTGGGCTGGACCGGCCCCCCACGCCCGTCCGGCAGCGCGGGCGCGAGTTCTGGCGCAACCTTCTCTACGGCCCGCCCGCGCGGCGCGCGGCGTATCGCCGCCGGGCGCTGGAGGTGAACGCCTTCTTCTGGCTCATCACGCGGCAACGGCTCAAGCCCCGCGTGGTCTGGGGGGCGCTGACTTTCCTGGGCCTGCTCTGGTTGACGGGAGCCGTCATGGAACCCAAAGCGTGGTTCGTGGCGGAGAACTATTTCTTCACCGCCGCGCTGCTGACCTACCTGTTCCGCCTGCTGCTCGTGGTGGAATGTGTGCAGCCGCTGGCGGAGGCGCGCCACCTGAACGCGCTTGAACTGCTGCTCTCCACGCCGCTGGGCCCTCGCGAGATCGTGGATGGTCTCTGGCAGGCCCTGAAACAGGATTATCGCGGCCCGCTGCTGGTCGCGGTGAGCATCATCGGCCTGATGTTTTTGGCCTTTGCCGGAACCTCGGAAATGCGCCGCGATTTCCCCGGCTGGCTGCTGCTCTGGGCGGGCGGGTCCGCCGTGTTCGCACTGGACATGGTAGCCATTTTCTGGGCCGGGCTGTGGCACGGGTTGACGGCCAAGAGCAGCCCGCACGCGCAATCCACGGTAATCACGCTCGTGCTGGTCTTTCCCGGGGCCGTTTTCGGCGGTCTGGTCTTCGGCGCGGTGCTGTTTTTCGAACTCGGCCTGCAAAGGCCATTCCCCGCGCTGGGCCATCTGCCGACGTTGATCTGGCTGGGCATCAGCCTGACGTGGGCCGCGCTGGTCGCGTGGTTTTATTCGCGCCGCCTCCGCACGCGGTTCCGCGAGGTCGCCACCCTGCGTTACCAGCGGAGGCCATCGCGCTGGCGGCGGCTGCTGGGCATCCGGGAACCAAGCCACGGCAACGCCAATCCCGATTGACCGCGGAGAGGAACCTCCGCCCGGCGACGCTAAATCACCCGTCCGGGTAATTTTCCAACGCGCTCCGATGGACTAGCGTTTGGGTGTCGGCGGTAAGGCGTTCCGCTCCACCGCTGGCACAAGTTTGGTTGAGTTGGGTTGGGTTGGGAGGGTCGCTTGGGGCGGCCCTCCCTTTTTCACACCGAATATGCACGTCTCCCCGTCATCCCCCCGCCGTTCCTTCGCACCAGGATTCACGCTGATCGAACTCCTCGTCGTCATCGCCATCATTGCCATCCTCGCCGCCATGCTGCTGCCGGCCCTGGGCAAGGCCAAGGAACGTGCCCGCCGGACGCAGTGCCTGAACAACCTCAAACAGGTCGGCCTTGGAGCCATCATGTATGCCGGGGATAACGAAGACCGCGTATTCGAGGCGCTCAACATCGGGGCTTTCCACCCGCTCGCGCTCGATTACAACCGCTACGGCACCAACCTCAGCGAATACGGCCTCAAGCTGAAGGACACGGCCTCGGAGGAGAACAACGTGTGGAGCTGCCCCACCCGCAATTTCCTGCCCCGCCGCGACCCGACCAGTCCGAACCAGATCGCCCTCGGCTACCAGTATTACGGGGGCATCACCACCTGGAACAACTCCGCCGGCACCATCCTCAATGCCCCCAGCCCGGTGAAGCTGGCCACCGCCAAACCCAACTGGTGCCTCGCCTCCGAGGCCAATGCCCGGTTCGTCGGCTCCTCGCCCGAGTGGGGCTATGACGGCCTGACCACGGGCCAGACCCCGCGCGTTCCTCACCCGCGTTCGGGGCGGAAGCATCCCGACGGCGGCAACGTCTTGTTCACCGACAACTCGGTCCGCTGGGTGAAGTTTGAGAACATGTTTTTCCTCACCTCCTGGAACGCAGGCACCCGACGCCTCTTCGCCTACCAGGAAGACTGGGGGCCGAATGTCACCCCCGCCCAGCTTGCCGCCATGAAGCCCACGGCGGCGGATTTCAACGCGCCCTGAGCGCGCGAAAAATCCGAAACTTGAAGCCCGAAATCCGAGCCCGGTCTTAAGGCCGGCCATCAGCGCATGGACTCTGCCCCCGGATTTTCGGGCTTCGGATTTCGGGTTTCCTGTTTCTCGGCCCCCTCTGCCTCCGGCCGGAGGTGAACGACCGTGGCCCCCCAC
>JBKBTZ010000255.1:0-2199 GCA_046290825.1 Limisphaerales bacterium | reverse complement strand
CGGGCCAACGCTGGGCTGAACGAGGCAACCCCTTTGGGGTTGGGCAATGCCCCCTCCTTCCCGTTGCAAGAAACTGGGATGCTCCTGCCGGGTCCGAGTTTCGTCTTTGGTGCTTCGAGGTTTCATTCCCACTCCCCGGTCCGCAAATACCGTTTCAGCCGCTCCTTGAGCGTTTCCCGGGCGCGGAAGATCAGCGATTTGGTCGCGCTGAGCGAACAGCCAAGCACCTCGGAGATTTCCTCATAGCTCAGTTCGTCGCGCTGGCACAGGAGGAGGGCCGTGCGCTGGTTTTCGGGCAGCTCGGCCAGCGCGGCGGCGAGGCGCGATTCCAGTTCGCGATGCAGCAGCGCGTCGCCCGGCGGCGGCTGGGCGGCGTCCGGCAGTTGGGGCTGCGTGTGTTCCTCACCCGGAACCGCCGGGGCGTCGAGGGAATCCGCCGGATGCCGCGCGCGGCGGCGGAGTTCGTTCAGGCAGAGGTTACGGGCGATGGTGAACAGCCAGGTGCTGAACCGCGCCCGGGGCCGGTAACGGGCCGCCGCCTTCCACGCCTGCACAAACACCGCCTGGGCCACGTCCTCCGCCTCGGTTTCGTCTCCCAAGGTGCGCAGAACAAAGCTAAAGACAGGCTGCTGCCAGCGCCCGACCAGTTCCGCAAAGGCCTCCCGGTCCCCGCGCTGCACGCGGAGCATTAACGCCACATCTGGGTCGGGGCCGTCAGCCATTGCGACGGAAACTACGGAAAGGGCGATGGGCGAACAAGGGCGGGGCCAAAATCCGCTTGAATAGGCGGCGCGTCTGGGCGTCTTTGAGATTGTGAAATTGCTCCTGCTCACCACTTGCGCCGCCCTGCTCGCCGCCGGCTGCGCGACCAAGTCCACCCCCGAACAGCGCCGGACGGAGCGGGCTGCCGCCTATGCGAGCCTGACGCCGGAAACGCGCTCCTTGGTGGACGCCGGCCAAATTCGCGTGGGCATGAGCGAGGACGCCGTTTACATCGCCTGGGGCAAGCCGGCGGAGGTGTTGCAACGGGAGGACGCCAGCGGCTTGCGAACCATCTGGCTCTACGAGGGCGGGTGGATGGAGGAATCCCGCTACTGGGCCTACCGCCAAGTGGGTCGCGGCCAGGGCGGCATGGCGCTGGAGCGCTACCTCGTTACAGACTACCACCCGCGCACCTTCATCCGCGCGGAACTCATCTTCGTGGACGGCGTCCTCAAGGAATGGCGCACCCACGCGGCACCGCGCTGAGCCGCCTGACAAGCCCTCTCCCCCTTCCACTCAGGGCCGCCGAATTTCGGCGCTGCGGCCATGCCCGTCCAACCCCTCCATCGCCGCGAAGGTGCGGACGGCGGGCAATGACTTCTTCAATGCGGCCCGGGAATATTCGACCACGCTCGTCCGCCGCTGGAACATGTCCGCCGTCAGCCCCGGGAACGACGCCCCCGCGCCGCCCGTCGGCAACGTGTGACTCGGGCCGGCGACGTAATCGCCCAACACCGTCGGCGTCCACGGGCCAAGAAAGATCGCGCCCGCCGTCGTGATGCGGTCCGCCACGCGCCTAGGCTGGCGGGTCATGATCTCGAGATGCTCGGGCGCCAGCTCGTTGGTCAGTGCGATGGCGTCCTCGAGGGTCCGGGTTTGAATCGCCCAACTGTTCCGCTCTAACACGGGTTCGATCAACGCGCGCCGGGCGGCTTGGGGCAGTTGCCGCGCGATCTCCTTTTCGACCGCCCGGATGACTTTGGCGGAGGGCGTCACGAGCCAGACGCGCTCGAGACCCGACCCGTGCTCGGCCTGGGCAATCAGGTCGGCGGCGGCGAACTTCGGATTTGCCGAGTCGTCGGCCAGCACCAGCACCTCGCTCGGCCCGGGCAACAGGTCAATCGCCACCCGGCCCACGAGCAGGCGTTTGGCCGCGACGACGTAAGCGTTGCCGGGGCCAAAGATCTTCTGAACCCGGCGAATGCTGGCCGTGCCCATCGCCATCGCCGCGATCGCCTGCGCGCCGCCGACACGATAGACCTCCGTGGCTCCCGCCATTCGCGCCGCGTAAAGCAGGGCCGGGTTCACCCGCCCGTCGCGTCCGCACGGGGTGCAGACGACAATCTCCGGGCAACCCGCCACCTTCGCCAGCACCACCGTCATCAAAGCCGTCGAGACCAGCGGCGCCGCCCCGCCCGGGATATAGACCCCCACCCG
>JBKBTZ010000254.1:0-2248 GCA_046290825.1 Limisphaerales bacterium | reverse complement strand
GCCCCCAGCATGGGCTGCAACATCAAGTGGAAGCCCGGCAACGAGCCGGATTATTTCTGAGCCGCCGCGCCCACGCCCCCTCCGAACGCATGAATTCCCAGCCCGCCCCGCCGCGCCGCAGTCCCTGGGCGTGGATTCCGACGCTCTACACCGCGCAGGGGCTGCCCTATGTGCTCGTGATGACCGTTTCGGTCGTCATGTATAAGGGCCTCGGGATCTCGAACACCGACATCGCGCTTTACACGAGCTGGCTGTATCTGCCGTGGGTCATCAAGCCGCTCTGGAGTCCGGTGGTGGACATCCTGCGGACGCGGCGCTGGTGGATCTGGACCATGCAGCTTGTCATCGGGGCGGGCCTGGCGGGCATCGCGCTCACCATCCCCACGACGGATTTCTTCCGCTACACGCTCGCGTTCTTCTGGCTGCTCGCGTTCAGTTCGGCGACGCACGACATTGCGGCGGACGGCTTCTACCTGCTCGCGACCACCGAGAAGGAACAGGCGTTCTTCGTCGGCATCCGCAGCACGTTCTACCGCGTGGCGACGATTTTCGGGCAGGGGCTGCTGGTAATTCTGGCGGGCTACATCCAAAGCCACACCGGGCTGGATAAACTGCAGCTCGAAGTGGCCGCGCGGCCCGCGGCAGCCTTGGTGGAAACTTTCACGCCCTCCACCGAGGGAACGCGCGTTGAGGGCGAACTGCGCCTGCTCACCGACACCAATCGCCTGGATCTGTCACCCCAGCCCCGGCCCCGGGCCGAAACCACCGCGCTGCTGTTGGCGGTCAAGGCGTGGAACACCACCAACCAGTTCTACCGCACCCGCCAGACCGCCGCCGTCCGCGAGGAAAAACAGAACGAACCGTCGGCCTGGAACCGGCACATCTCCGCGCCCCTGGCGGAATGGTTGCGCCGGCACTTTGGCCGGCAGGCTGCCGAGAAAGGCGACATCGCGGGCAATGTGGGCGTGCTGCAGTTGCGCTTGAGCGCGCCGCCCGGCCGCGAAGTCGTCGTGACGCCCGCCTTCCGGTCCGGCGACAAAAGCGTTTCGCTCGCCGAGGGCACCCGGCTGGTGTTTGACGACACCAACTGGAATCGGCCCGCCGCCGTCGCGTTCCAGCTTGATCCCAAACTGCGGGCGGAAACGGTGGCCCGCTTCGAAGTGCGCTCGGGCAACATTCCCCTCTCCTGGACCGTCACGTTCTTCACGCTGGTCGGCGTGTTCCTCGCGTTCGGACTGTGGCACAAGTTCATCCTGCCGCGCCCGGCCGGCGACCAGCCGGGCAACGCCGCCGGCGTGGCCGCGTTCCTGCGCGAGTTCTTCAAGACCTTCGGCTCGTTCTTCGCCAAGGAACGCATCGCGGTGCTGCTGCTGTTCCTGCTGCTCTACCGGTTCGCGGAGGCGCAACTGGTGAAGATGGTCGTGCCGTTCCTGCTGGATGGCCGCGAGGTGGGCGGGCTGGGGCTGACGACCGGCCAGGTGGGGCTGGTGTATGGCACGTTCGGCATCCTTGCGCTCACGTGCGGCGGGCTGCTGGGCGGGTTTGTCGCGTCGCGGCACGGCCTCAAGGCGTGGCTGTGGCCGATGGTCTGCATCATCCACCTGCCCGATCTCATCTTCGTCTATCTGGCCTACGCGCAGCCGGACAGTTTGTTCATTATCGCCCTGGGGGTGGCGGCGGAGCAGTTCGGCTACGGGTTCGGGTTCACCGCCTACATGCTCTACATGATTTACATCGCCCGGGGCAAACATCAGACCGCGCACTACGCCATCTGCACCGGGTTCATGGCGCTGGGCATGATGATTCCCGGCATGTGGAGCGGCTGGTTGCAGGAAATCATCGGCTACCAGCACTTCTTCGTATGGGTGATGCTCGCCACGCTGCCCGGCTTCCTCGTCGTGGCCCTGATTCCGCTGGATCGGGAATTCGGCAAACGCGGGTGACCCGGGCCGGGCGGAATCCATTCCGCGCTCCGGCCAATGCCCAACCGAGCGCGGGCCGCTTCGCCCGGGGCAACGCGGTCAGGGTATTCCCAAGAATCATGTAGCGAGCATCACAGTGTGCCCCCCACCCGGCCCCTCCGAACTCGGGCAAGCTGCCCGAGTCACCCGCGGACAAGCTGTCCGCGCTACACGCCGCAGCGCAAGCTGCCAGCTTGCCAGCAGCGGAAGCAGCCGTGCTCCGGATCCCCTGCCCGACTCGTCCCCCGTAGCCTGGAGCATTTCCATGAATTATGTAGCGAGCATGG
>JBKBTZ010000253.1:0-2257 GCA_046290825.1 Limisphaerales bacterium | reverse complement strand
GAGGGGCTCATCGGCCGGGAGCTGCGCGAACGTCTCGCGCGGGTTCCCGGCGGCGACGGCGCCGAGCTGCGGCTGCAGATGGGCTTCGGGCCGCCGCCGGTGCACTTCGCGCAGCTCGCCCGCGAGCTCGACGCCGACGTGGTGGTGCTCGGGCGCGGTAACATCGTTGGCAAGCCAATGGCCGCCCTGCTGTGCCAGAAGGGCCGCCACGCCAATGCCACCGTCACCCTCTGCCATTCGGCCACCCGCGATCTGCGCGGTCACTGCCGTCGCGCGGACATCCTGATTGCGGCGATGGGCGTGGCGGAGTTTGTGAAGGCGGACATGGTAAAACCGGGCGCGGTGGTGATTGATGTGGGTGTGAATCGCGTGCCCGATCCGGCGGCCAAAGGCGGCTCGCGGTTGGTGGGCGATGTCGCCTTTGCCGAAGTGCAGCCCATCGCGGGCCGGATCACCCCGAACCCGGGGGGCGTCGGGCCCATGACCATCGCCATGCTCATGCAGAACACGGTGCGCGCCGCCGAGCGCGCCGTTGCCTGACCCGTTCGCTTCCCGTCTGTCACCGTTCGATCCACAACATTGTTATCAAGCCAAACATGCACGCCGCCCGCATCCTCCCCGACCTGCAATGCTCGCTTCTGTGTGATGACATCCGCCAGGAAATCACCGGCAACTTCATCCTGGTCGGCGTTGTCAATCACCTGCGCGTCCCGCAACTGCCCGTGGTCGCGCTCAAACTCCACGTCTTCACCCGCTGGGTTGCCGGCGTCGGCCAGTTCACGGAAACGGTCCGGCTGCTGGCTCCGGATCAGACCACCGTGCTGCGCAAGGGCGAGGTGAAATTCCACCTGCCCGACCCGACGATGCACGCCACCAACGTCATGCTCTTCACGCAGGTCGAGTTCAAGGTGGCGGGCACCTACTACATTGAGGTGCTCGTGGACGATGTGATGAAAGTCCGGTATCCGATCCAGTTGATCCTTGCGCCGCCGCCGGGCGCCCCGCCGACGCCGCCCGGGCCGCCTGCTGCCTGAACCAGCGCGCGGCGTCGCCGCCATGCATCTCTCCGCGCTCACCCCCCGCTTCGCGTGGCTGCCGTTCACGCCCCGGGGCGTGGCGGCGTTTGCCCGGGCCCGGCTGCGCCGCTTGTTTCTGGTTCAGTTGTTGGTGGCCTTCGTGGCCGTGGGGGCGGGCGGCTGGCTGATGCGCACCGCGTTTTTGCCCGGGTGGCACACCGCGCTGGCGGCCCTGCCGGCGGGCGCGCGCCTCGAAGCCGGCCGCCTCGTGTGGCCCGCGCCGGAGCCGGTGCTGCTGGCCGAGACGCCCTTCCTCTCGGTGGCGGTGGACCTCGCGCATTCGGGACGGTTGACCCCCGACGCGCACCTGCGGCTGCAATTCGGCGAGCGCGACTGGCGGGTGGCCTCGGTGCTCGGGACGCTGGATATAGATTCTTTTGACACCCGCTACCCGGCGAACTACGACCTGCCGCTGGACCGCGCAAGCGTCGAACCGTGGTGGGAGGCACGGGAAATCTTCCTGCTGCTGGGTTTCCTCGGGGCGGCCGGGCTGGCGTTGCTCGGGTCGTGGTGGTTGCTGGCCACGCTGTATGCCCCCGCCGCGTGGCTGGTCGGCCTATACACCAACCGGGAGTTGTCCTGGAGCGGAAGCTGGAAACTGGCGGCGGCGGCGCTGCTGCCGGGAGCGTTGTTCCTTTCCGGTGCCCTCGTGCTTTACGGTCTGCGTGTGTTTGGCCTGGGCCAGCTTGCCCTCGCGTGGGGGCTGCATCTGTTGCTTGGCTGGCTGTATTTGGCGGTCAGCCCGTTGTTTCTGCCCCGCGTGGCGGACCTGCCTTCCGCCGGAAAGAATCCCTTTGGCTCGTCGGACGCGGATCGGTCCGAGGCTTCCTCCTCGCCGTTTCGCGGCCCCCGCTGAGCCGCGCCGGGCCGGAAAATCACTTGCGCCATCGCCGGGTCTGGGGCAGAAATAAGGTCGTCGGTAGAAATCATCAGCAACCGTTAACACAAGCTCAAACATGAAGACCATCCTCACCCTCCTCGCGGCCGCCGCCTTTGTCGTGGCTGCCAGCGCCAACTGCGGCTCCTGCGCCTCCGGCAAGGACAAGTCCAAGGACAAGTGCTCCGAGTCCTGCAAGGATTGCAAGGACGGCTGCAAGGCGGACAAGAAGGACAAGAAGTAATTTCGCGTCCCGTTTGTTTTCACACCCGCGCCGGTTCCGGCGCGGGTTTTTTGTTTTGGC
>JBKBTZ010000252.1:0-2277 GCA_046290825.1 Limisphaerales bacterium | reverse complement strand
GGCAAATTTGGTCTCGTTTCTGTCCAATGGCCGAAATCCCCGATTCGTCGTCGACAGACGGCGAACCGGGGATCGGACCGGAGTGGTTTAGGGCTTGAAGCCGCCCTCGCCGCCCTCCATGGGGGGCATGGGGACGCCGGCCTCGCCGATGCGGGGCACCAGCACGTGGTCGATCAGGCCGTAGGCCTTGGCTTCGTCCGCCGACATGTAGAAGTCGCGCTCCATGTCCTTGAGCAGGCGCTCCTTGGGCTGGCCGGTGTGGATCGACATGCGCTTGGTCAGGTAGCGCTTCATGCGCATGATCTCGGCGGCCTGGATCTGGATGTCCGTGGCCTGACCCCGCGCGCCGCCGAGCGGAGGAATCAGAATCGGCGCGTGAGGCAGCAGGGCCGCGAGGGCCACGGGCTGGTTGTTCGCGGACATGGCTCGTATTTCCGCGCGCAAACGGCCGCGCCAGAAGACAAAGAAATTTACTCCGCTGCCCGCCGCCGGCAACTGTGCGGGCTGTCGGTCAGCGCCGTCGTCCGCCACCGAGAATGCCGCCCAGCACGCCGCGCATGATCTGACGCGTGATGGTGCCGACGACAGCGGTAGTGACGGTGCGGGTGGCGCTCTTGGCCAGCACGGTGCCAAAGCTGTCGGTCCGACGACCGCCCCGGCGGGGCGCGGTGGGCAGCGGGCGCGGAGCTGGAGCTGCCGCTGGTTTGGCGCCGCCACCGCCGAAAATGGACCCGAAAAAGCCCGGCTTGTCCTCCTTCACCGGCGGGGCCTCGGTTTTTCCCGCGCGCGCGGCGACCGAGCCGGTGAGAATTTCGTATGCGGATTCGCGGTCCACGGCCTCCTCGTAAACACCGGCGACGAGGGACTCGGTGATGAGGCGGCGGCGTTGTTCCGGCGGGATGGGGCCGACCTGGCTGCGCGGCGGCACGATGAAGGCGCGTTCCACCACGCCGGGCTGGCCGCGCTCATCCAGCAGGGAGACGAGCGCCTCGCCCACGCCGAGTTGCGTCAGCACCGCTTCGGTGTCGAGCGCGGGGTTGGCGCGGAATGTTTGCGCGGCGGCGCGGACCAATTTCTGGTCGGCGGGGGTGAAGGCGCGCAGGGCGTGCTGAACGCGATTGCCCAACTGGGCCAAAACTTTTTCGGGAACTTCCGCTGCGTTCTGCGTCGCGAAGAAAACACCCACGCCCTTGGAACGGATGAGGCGGAGGACCTGCTCGATTCTCTCCAACAATGCGGGCGGCAGGTCGTTGAACAGCAGGTGCGCCTCGTCGAAAAAGAAAACGAGCTTCGGCTTGGGCGCGTCGCCCACCTCGGGCAGGTTCTCGAACAGTTCGGACAGCATCCACAACAGAAGAGTGGCATACACCTTGGGCGCGGCCATGAGTTTGTCGGCGGCGAGGATGTTCACCACGCCGCGCCCGGAGGGATCGGTCTGGAGCAGGTCATCCAGGTTCAGCGCGGGTTCGCCAAAAAAGCGGTCGCCGCCCTGGGATTCGAGGGCAAGCAGGCCGCGCTGGATGGCGCCGATGCTGGCGGCGGAGATGTTGCCGTATTGCGTCGTGAACGCGGCGGCGTTCTCGCCCACGTGGTTGAGCATGGCGCGGAGGTCCTTGAGGTCCAGAAGCAGCAGCCCGTGTTCGTCGGCAATGCGGAAGACGAGGTTCAGGACGCCGGCCTGGGTGTCGTTCAGGTTGAGCAGCCGGGCCAGCAGCAGCGGCCCCAGCTCGGAAACCGTGGCGCGCACGGGATGGCCCTGCGCGCCGAACACGTCCCAAAACGTCACCGGACAGCCGGCGGGCGTGTAGCCGTCGAGCCGCAACTGGCGGATGCGCTCCTGCACTTTGGGCGACTGCCCGCCCGGGAGCGCGAGGCCGGAAAGGTCGCCCTTCACATCGGCGAGAAACACCGGCACGCCCTGCGCGCTGAAGCTTTCCGCGAGTGTTTGCAGGGTGATGGTCTTGCCGGTGCCGGTCGCTCCGGCGATGAGGCCGTGGCGGTTGGCCATGCCGGGCAGCAGATGCAGGTCGGCGCGATCGTTGCGGGCAATCAGGATGGGATGGGGCCGGCTCATAGGGAAACGAGGTTCGCGGAACGGCCTGAAATTGCTGGGGGGTTCCGGGGTTCGCAAGCCCGTTGCAGCGAGGCTAACCTTGAGGTGTCCGGCCCCACACACGCTCCCGCTGATTACGCGAACAACGGTAGAGTAGGCGAAGTGGGAGGAGGCGGATTGAACTGACCGAAGTTGTCAGTGCCGCGCGGCCACTTCGCCCCTCA
>JBKBTZ010000251.1:0-2365 GCA_046290825.1 Limisphaerales bacterium | reverse complement strand
CAGAACGGGCCAGTGGCCCGTTCCACCCAGCAGGGAACGGAATCGTTCCGGGTAAGCTGGGGTCATGACCGCCACCTTGCGCCTTCCATCCTGCAATAAACTGAGATGCGCCCCCGCAGCCTTGCTGGCCTCCACCGCCCGCTCTAGGCTCCGCGCACCCGATGGCTGACCGACTCCAAGTGTTGCTCTCCGCCTATGCCTGCGAACCCGGTCGGGGTTCGGAGCCGGAGGTCGGCTGGCAATGGGCCATCCATCTGGCCCGGCTCCATGATGTCACGGTCGTCACCCGCGCCAACAATCGCGACCGCATCGAGCGCGCCCTGGCTGACCAGCCGGGGCCGCATCCCCGGTTCCTTTATTTCGACCTGCCCCCCCGTTGGCTGGCGTGGAAACGTCGCGGCCTGCCCGTGGCCGTTTATTATTTCGCCTGGCAACGCGCCGTTGCCCGGGAACTGGCCCCGCGATTGACGGCGTTCGATCTGATCCACCACATCACCTTCAACTCCTTCCGCCAGCCGGGCGCATGGCGAGCCTGTGGCCGCCCCATCGTGCTCGGGCCGCTGGGCGGCGGGCAGATTTGTCCGTGGCGTTTGATGGGCGATTTCGGCGTCGCGTGGCCCGGCGAGATGTTCCGCTCGCTGACCGTGCGGTTGAACGGGTTGAACCCTTTCGCGCGGCGGAGCTTTGCGGCGGCGTCGCTGATTTTGTGCGCGAACGAGGACACCGCCGCGCGCGTGCCGCGGGCGTTCCGCTCCAAGGTCCGGCTGCTGCTGGAAACCGGCATTTCGGAGAATGTTTCCGGAGGGGAGGGAAGTGCCGGTTTGCAACCGGCTTTGGTCAACCCGACCGGGCCAATCCGTTTGCAACCGGCTTTGGTCAACCCGACCGGGCCAATCCGGTTGGAATCGGGCGCTCCAGCCGCCATGGCTTCCGGCTGTCGGCTGATCTGGGTCAGCCGGTTTGTGCCCATCAAGGGCGCGCCGCTCGCAGTGCGCGCCTTTGCCCGGGCGCGGCAGGAACAACCCGACTTGCGGCTGACCATGGTGGGCGACGGCCCGGACCTGGCGAAGGTCCGGGCGCTGGCGGCGCGACTAAGGGTGGATGCGGCCGTCGAGTGGACTGGTCAGGTGCCATTGTCTGAGGTGAAGCGGCTCGTGGCGCAGCACGATGTTTTTCTGTTTACCAGTCTGCGCGACACCTCCGGCAACGTGTTGCTCGAGGCGATGGCCGCGGGGTTGCCGGCCATCACGCTGCGGCATCACGGGGCGGCGCAGATTGCCACGGATGAAACGGCTCTCCGCATTCCGCCGACGAACGCCGCCGAGACCGCGCAACGGCTGGCCGCGGCGATGGTGCGCCTCGCGCGTGACCCGGCCCTGCGTTCGCGGCTGGGCGTGGCGGCGGCAGCGCGGATTCGCGAGCAGTATCTCTGGCCGGTGAAGGCCGCGCAGATGGACGCGCTGTATCGCGAGGCGCTGGGCGGGGCGCGGAGTTGAGCGGCCCAGTCCGGCGTTGCAATTCTCCCACCGGCCCGCACCCTCCCGTGCCCAGACACCATGTCACTCCTCGGCAAACATTCGCCCGCCTCCGCCGCGCGCCGGCTGGCCCACCTGGTCCGCACGCTGGGCGTCGCCAAAACCTGCGGGACGATCATTTCGGCGCTGGATGACAAATACCTGAAGACCTTCGACCGGCGTTACGGCGTGCGGACCTGCGGGTATGTGTCGTTGGACCAAACCGGCTTCACCGCGGGCCGGCTGCGGGATGCGACCAATTACAGTCCGACCAACGGCTGGGCCGTGCGGCGGATGTTGCGGGAATGGCAACTGCCGCACACGGCGCGGTTTGCCGACCTGGGCAGCGGCATGGGCCGCACCTGTCTGCTCGCGGCGGAATACGGTTTCGCCTCCGTGACCGGCGTCGAGCTGGCCCCCGAATTGTGCGCCATTGCCCGCACGAACCTGCAAACCTGCCGCTGGCCGCATGGCCGCCGCGCGGAGGTGACGATTCTGCACCGGGACGCCCTCGATTACTGCGCGGACACGGAGGATGACCTGTTTTACATGTTCCGCCCGTTCTCAGGGGACTTTTTGCGGCAGATTCTCGACCGGCTGGCGGCACGGGCGCGGGCGCGGCAGCGGACGCTGACGATTCTTTACTCCGAGCGCGCCGGCTTGCCGGGGGATTACGCGGCGTTGATTGCAGCGCAGGGCGTGTTCACCAAGGAGCGGGAACTGGTCTGCCTCGGGCAGGCCTTCCACTACTTCACCACCGCGCCGGACCGTTGAGCATTTCCATAAATTATGTAGCGAGCATGACAGGTGGGCCCCTCACCCCTTCCCTCTCCCCATCCGATGGGGAGAGG
>JBKBTZ010000250.1:0-2402 GCA_046290825.1 Limisphaerales bacterium | reverse complement strand
CGCCGCTCATACGTTACGCCTGGCCTGGACAGGACCGCCCAGGCAACACGGGCGATCTTGGCCGCCAAGGCGACAGTCACCTTATTGCGATGCATCCGCTTCTCCAGACGCTCCGTTTCGGTTTGCTGGTTGCGCTGGCCGTGCCGTTGCTGGCCAGCGCCCAGATTCGTCCCCGCGATGTCGCGCGGCTTTACGCCGAGCATTGTGCCAGTTGCCACGGGCCGAACCTCGAAGGTGGGCAGTCCGGCAGCCTGCTGGATGACCAATGGCTGCACGGCGGCGACGATGAGAGCATCGCCCGCAGCATTCGCGACGGATTCGTGACCAATGGCATGCCTGCGTGGGGCGGCGTATTCAGCGACGCGGAAATCCGCGCGATGGTCGTGTTCATCCGCGAAAAGGCCGAACAGGCCCGGCGCAGCGGAATGACCTTTGCGAAACCGCTGCCCGACGAAATCGTCCGCAGTCAGGAACACGCCTTCCGGCTGTCCGTGGTGGCCGAAAACCTGGTCACGCCGTGGGGCCTGGCCTTTCTGCCGGATGGCCGGATGCTCGTCACCGAACTGCCGGGCCGGTTGCGCATCGTAACCACCAACGGCCTTCTCAGCGACCCGGTTGCCGGCACGCCGCCGGTCTGGGCGCGCGGCCAGGGCGGGTTGATGGCCGTGACGTTGCACCCGGGTTACGCCAGCAACGGCTGGGTGTATCTCGGCTTCAGCCACCCGCTCAACAATCCGACCAGCGGCCCGGCCATGACCGCCGTGGTGCGCGGGCGCATTCGTGACGGGCGCTGGGTGGACGAACAGACGATCTTCCGCGCGTCGCCCGAACTTTACCGCAGCGGCACCGTGCATTTCGGCACGCGGCTGGTGTTCGACCACGCGGGGCACCTGTTCTTTGCCATCGGCGAGCGCGGCCACCAGGACGACGCGCAGGACCTGACCCGGCCCAATGGGAAAATTCACCGCGTTCACGACGACGGGCGCATTCCCGCCGACAATCCCTTCGTGCACGTCTCCAACGCCGTGCCCAGCATCTGGTCCTATGGCCACCGCAATCCGCAGGGACTGGCGCTCGACCCGGTCAGTGGCGATTTTTGGGCGGTGGAACACGGTCCGCGCGGCGGCGATGAACTCAACCTCGTCCAACGCGGGCGCAACTACGGCTGGCCGCTCATCACCCACGGGATGAACTACAACGGCACGCCCGTCACTGCCCTGACCGCGCGCGAGGGCCTCGAACAACCGGTTCTCCACTGGACTCCGAGCATCGCCGTCTGCGATCTCGCGCTCTACACCGGCGACGCCTTCCCGCGCTGGCGGGGCAACCTCTTCGCCACCGCGCTGGCCCAGCAGGAATTGCGTCGGCTCGTGGTGCGTGACCGGCAGGTCGTCGCGCAGGAGGTGTTGTTCAAGGACATTGGCCGGGTGCGGGCCGTCATCACCGGGCCGGACGGCTGTCTGTATGTGGCGTTGAACCAGCCCGACCGCATCGTGCGGCTCGCGCCTGCCCCGCAATGAACTCGCTGTCCCGCCAGGCCTTCACACTGGTGGAACTGCTGGTGGTTATCGCCATCATTGCCGTGCTGGCCGCGCTGCTGCTGCCCGCGTTGAGCCGGGCGCGACAACAGGCGCAACGCGCGGCCTGCGTCTCCAACCTCCGCCAGCAGGGCCTCGCGTGGCGGCTGTTTTTGGACGAGCACGAAGGCCGGTTCCCCGACCGACGCAATCTCAAAGCCGCGCTGCCCGGCGGCTACCGCCCGTGGACAACGTGGCCGCCCAGCGACCCGCGCGCCGGCTGGGCCGCTGCCGTGCTCGGCGAAACCAACAACGTGAACGCCGTGTGGACCTGTCCGTCCGCCCAGTTGCCAACGTGGACGGGAATTACGCAGACGGCGCAGCCCGCCGGCCCGGCCGCCGACGCGACCGTGGTGCGCTATTGGATGTGGCGTTTCGACCGGATGGAGGATCCCGTGCCCGCGGACAATTTCTGGGGTCGGACCGAGGCGGATTGCGTCACGTCCCTGCGCGGCGCGGGCAACCCGAACGCGGGCACGCCCAACGGCCCGGCGGAGGTGGAACTGACGGTGGATGTGTATTTCCCGGCCACGATTCCCGCCGTGCCTCCGGAACTCCGGGGCCGGAGCGCACACCCGGGCGGACGCAACCGGCTGATGCTCGACGGTCACGTCGAATGGACGCGGGATGCCCGCACGCCGCGCGGCTAGAGCGTTTCCATAAATGTTGTAGCGCTACAAACGCCCGCCGCCCCTCACCCGCCCTTCCTCCTCCGCTAAAGCCACGGGGGGACGAGTCGGCCACCCTCCCCCCCAAACCGGAGCGCCAGCGTCCTCGCTGGCTTTCGACTTTCGCGCGCCCAAAACCGGCGAGGACGCCGGCGCT
>JBKBTZ010000249.1:0-2530 GCA_046290825.1 Limisphaerales bacterium | reverse complement strand
TGGGCGGCAAGTTGCCGCCCCGAACGGCCCAGTTGGCCGTTCCACCCATACCGACGACCTGTTTCCGGCTTACCCCCTGGCAAAATACGGAGATGCGCCCAAGGTCTTGGGGGTCCCAAATCCGGGCTTGCCAAGCGGCGCGGCGTTCGTAGTGTAACGCCCGCTGGACGCGAGCGTAGCTCAGCCTGGTAGAGCATCACGTTGCCAACGTGAGTGTCGAGGGTTCGAATCCCTTCGCTCGCTCCATTTCTTTTTTCCCTCCTTCACCCGGTTTCCGTCTGCGGATGGTCCTTACCCACGCGCAGGGTTTCCACCGGTCATTTCCGGCCTCGGCCTGCCTTGATTCAGCGCGGGACGGTTTTCTGGCCGTGGGGCAGTGGGACCTGGCATTCACCAGTTCTGGCGATTTGCGGGAGGGCCGGGACGACTAAACTCGGCCCCGCAACCCAAACAAAATCACCCGAGTCCACCCACATGAAAACCCAGTCCCACCCTTCGCGTTTCCTTCCGAACCTCGCTCTGGCGACAGCGTTGATCTTAGCCGCCGGTTCCGGCGAAACTGCCCGGGCCGCCGACCGCTTTAAGGCCGACAACACCTCGAATCTGAATCTCCCCGCCTCATGGGTCGGGGGGGTGGTGCCCGGGGCCGCCGATGTCGCGGTGTGGGACAACACGGTCACCGGTCCGAACACCGTGGCGCTGGGCGCGAATCTGACCTGGTCCGGGATTCGCATCGCCGATCCGGGCGGGCCAGTGACGATCTCGTCCGGCAGCACGTTGACCAACGGCAGCTCCGGCATTGATATGACCGCCGCCACGCAAAACCTGACGCTCAACGCGGGCATCACGCTTGGCTCCGGCAGCCCGACGAGCGGACATGGCTACTGGCAGGTCGCCAGCGGGCGGACGTTGACCCTCGCGGCCGCCCCGGCGCGTCTGCAAGCCGCCAACAATTCCACCGTCGGCGGCCTGCTCACGGTGGGCACCACCGGAACCGTTGTCTTTGGGAGCGGCACTGTTCCCCTGCTGATTGATGGCGGCAACAATCCCTACGTCACCTACGGCCTTAACGATTGGGCTGCCCTGAGCGGCGGCACCGTGATTCCGGCCACCTACACGGCGGCGATCAGCAGCCTGACCGCCGGGGTGATTAACGATGTGCAAGACTCGTTTTCCGCCAGCACGGGGGTGGACATGTCAGCCATCCGGTTCAATGACTCGACACCTCGCACGCTCACCCTTACCGGCACCGGCACCTGGACCATGCGCGGCATTCTGGTAACCGCCAATTCAGGCGGCGGGGCCATTCTGGGCAGTTCCGCGTTTGTCCGGCCCAGCCGCGTTTCCACGGCGGGCGCGACGTTCTCGATCTTCCAGCACAGCGCCGCTGATTTCACGATCGGCTGCATCATTCCCAACGGCTCCAGCGGCACGCCGGTATCCGTTGCCAAGGGCGGCGCGGGCAAATTGATTTTGACCGGGGCCAACGCTTACACCGGCCAGACCTTCATCAACCAGGGCACGCTGCAGCTCGGCAACGGCGGCACCAGCGGCTCGATGGGGAGCACCCAGCCCGTCTGGAACAACGGCACCCTCGCCTTCCAACGCAGCGACAGCTTCACGTTTGCAAATCTCATTACCGGCCCGGGCGGCGTCACGCATCTGGGTGCCGGCCTGACCACGCTCACAGCCGCCAATACCTACACCGGCCCCACCGTCGTCAACGCGGGTTCGCTTTCCGTGCCCACGAGTCATCTGGGCGGCGGCTCATTCGCCACCGGGGACGGCGGCAATCTGCGGGTCCGCCTCGTGGGCGTCGGCACCACCCTGGCCGCCAGCACCGCCACCTTTGGCGTGACCGGCGTCTCCAGTTTCACGATGGACCACAACAGCCTTGGCCACCTGACCACGCCGGGCATGCTTGTCTCCGGCAGCGTCACGCTCAACGGCGACGTCACTGTGAACATTGCCAACGGGCCGACCACCGTCGGCACGAGTGTGCTGTTCAAATACACCGGCACCCGCAGCGGTCCGGGCAGTTTCGTCCCGGGTTCGCTGCCCACGCTGGGCGGTTCCTTCTCCGTCACGCTCGTGGACGACACGGTCAACAAGGAGGTCCGCCTCGAGATCGTGCCGCTGGCCGCTGATCTCGCGTGGAACACCGGGGACGGCACCTGGGACACCGCCACCGCCAACTGGCTGCCCGTTGGCGGCGGCAGCCCGACCGTTTACAGCGAGGGCGACACCGTCAATTTCACCGACGCCGCCCCCGGCACCTCGCCCATCACTGTCACCTTGGACGCCGCGCGCAGCCCGGGGGGCGTCACCATCACCAACCACACCAAGGATTACGTGCTCGACGGCGCGGCCATCGGCGGTTCCGGCGGCCTCACCAAGAACGGCACGGGACGCGCGACGCTGCTGAACAACAACTCCTTCAGCGGTCCGGTGACCGTGAATGGCGGCATCCTCCAGCTTGGTAATGGCGGCACCACCGGTGACATCGGCACCAGCTCCGCCGTCGTGCATG
>JBKBTZ010000248.1:0-2598 GCA_046290825.1 Limisphaerales bacterium | reverse complement strand
GGGGGGATCGAGCGGGAGATCGGGTTGTCGCGGAAGCGCCGCGGCGCCACGGGTGTTGCCCCGGCTGCGGCGTTCATGGTCAAGGAGCCAGGCCTTGGTGGACGGCCCCTCGCCACCGGAATAGCCACCGAGCGCCCCGCCGGCGGCGAGGCGGGCGTCCAAGGATTTGCGGGCGGCGGCGGCCAGTTCCGGCGTGCCAATGCGGGTGATCTGGCGGCCCGGGTGCAACGCGAACAGATGGGACACATGCCGGTGGCCTGGCTCGGCCTCCTTGAACTCCTCGTTCCATTCCATGAGCCGGCCATCGCGGCCGATTTGCGGAAGCTGGAGTTTGGCCAGCGCCGCGCGGGCCTCGGCGACGGTGGGTTCGTCGAGGCCAAGGGTTTCGGCGGCCTGGAGGTAATTGTTCAGCGCGTCCCAGACGAGTTGCTGTTCCATCGCCGGCCCCATGCAGAGCGAGGCGCGCTGGCCATCCGCGGTGATGAATTTGTTCTCCGGCGAGGTGGCGGGGCCGGCGACGAGCTTGCCGGTTTGCGGATGCGGCACCAGCCAGTCCAGGCTGAATTCGGCGGAGGCGCGCAAGACGGGCAGCGCGCGACGGAGATAATTCAGGTCCAGGTTGAACGCGTAGTGTTCCCAAACGTGTTGCGCCAGCCACGCACCGGCGGAGGGCGAAAGGCCCCAGGAAGGCACTTCGCCGGGCGAGGTAAAGCCCCACGGGTTGGCGATTGTGTGGACAGTCCAGCCGCGGGCGCCGTAATGCACTTTGGCCGTGCGTGCCCCCGGGCCGGTGAGAAAACGGATGTAACGGTCCAGCGGCTCGAAGCACTCGGGCAGGTTGGCGGTCTCGGCGCACCAGTAATTCATCTGCACGTTGATATTGGCGTGGTAGTCGCAGTTCCAGGGCGTTTGGATGCCGTCGGCCCACAATCCTTGCAGGTTCGCGGGCATGGTTCCGGGCCGGGAGCAACTGATGAGCAGGTAGCGGCCAAAATGGAAGTAGAGTGTGGTGAGCGCGGGATCGCTCGCGCCTGCACGAATGGCCTGGAGTCGCTCGTCCGTGGGTGCGGTGGCGGCGGCGGTCTGGCCGAGATCAAGTTGCACCCGCCGGAACAGCGGCTGGTAGTCCCGGATGTGCGCGGCGTGCAGTCGGGCAAAATTTTTGCGCGCGGCGGCCTGCAGTTGCCGGGCGGTCTGGACCTCGGGATCGCCCTGCCGCCAATCCGGTAGTTGCATCCGGTAATCGGTGGCGGCGGTCAGCAGGAGCGTGACGGCGTCGGCGTCAGCAATTTCCAAACCATTGGTGGTGGCCGCCACGGTGCCGCCGGTGGTCAGGGCGCGAAGGCGGGCGGCGAATTTCATGCCGGTCCAGTTGGTGCCATCCCACATCTGACCGCGCATCAACAATTGATCGCGGCCCGCCGGCGCCACCGTGGCGGCCTCCGGACGGGAAAGCTGGGCGCGGAAGGTGAGCGCCCCCTTCCGGCTGGCGGCAAGCCGCACCACGAGCGCCTGATCGGGATGGCTGGCGAACACTTCGCGGGTGAACCGCACTCCGTCCACCTCGTAGCTCACGCGGGCGGTGGCGGTGGCGAGGTCCAGTTCGCGCCGGTAATGGGTCGGCTCGCCGGGGGGATGAGTGAAGTCGAGGTGCAAATCGCCCAGCGTCTGGTAACAACCGAAAGGCACCTTCGCGCCGCGGCCATGCCCGGAGCCAGCGCCCCGGCAAATCAGGGTGCGGTTGGCCAGTCGCTCGGCCTCGCCGTATCGGCCCGCGAACAGTAATTCGCGGATGCGCGGCAGCGCCTCGAGGGCGGCGGGATTGTCGGCGTCCTGCGGCGCACCGGACCAGAGCGAGTCCTCGTTCAACTGGAGTCGTTCCCGGTGAACTCCACCAAAAATCATCGCGCCGAGGCGACCGTTCCCGACGGGCAGGGCCTCGTTCCAGTTGGCGGCGGGCTGGCGATACCAGAGCGCGGTGGCGGGGTTTTCGTTTGGGGTCGCTGCCCACAGCAACGCGGGAAGAAGCGCCGAGCACGCGAACGGGAGGGCGGCGGCAAAACGGGGAAGTGAGCCGGGCGGTATCATTTGGCGAAACATGCGTGGATGTCGGACGGCTGGTGCGGGTGAATCATTCGGCGCGGGAAGGCGCGCTGAATGGGTTGACCGCAGCCGAGTGTGCGGCAATGCTGCCGCAGTTCAAGCGTCGCCGCCATGCCGAATTCGTTCGCTCACTTGCATTTGTTGGAACCGTCGCAACGCGCGCGGCGGCTGTTCTGGCATCTGCTTTCCATTGGCTCGGTCACACTCGAGGAGGCCGATGCGCACACGGGAATGGACAAGCCGGGCGCGCATCTGTTTTGGGTGCAATCGGGCGAGGGCACCCTGACCGTCCCGGGGGCAAGCTACGAATTAAGCCCCGGACCGCGCTGCTGGCTGGTGGACATGCGCCAGGCGCGAACCTACGCGCCCAAGCAGGGGCGACGGCTGGTCAACGTCGGGTTTCGATTTCGCGGGCCGGACCTAGGGCGTTTGGCTGGCAGAGGGAAAGGGCCGATGGGAAGCGGGAAAAAGAATTGGCTAGACAACCGGCTCTGA
>JBKBTZ010000024.1:0-34989 GCA_046290825.1 Limisphaerales bacterium | reverse complement strand
CCCAGAACGGCCCAGTTGGCCGTTCCACCCATACCGACGACCTGTTTCCGGCTTACACCCCCTTGCAAAATACGGAGATGCGCCCTTCCGCACCCCGTCCCGCCATGGCCGCATCCGTCGTGACAGCGGAGCGGCATCCGGGCTAAGGTGCCGGCATGGCGTTGACCACACTGACCCTCGGGCACTCGCCCGATCCCGATGACGCATTCATGTTTTACGGGCTGGCCAAGGAGTTGATCCCCACGCCGGGCTACCGTTTTGAACACATCTTACAGGACATCCAAACGCTCAACGAGCGGGCCACCCGCGGCGAACTGGACATCTCCGCCATCAGCATCCACGCCTATGCCTTCGTCAGCGATCAATACGCCCTGCTGCCCAGCGGCGCCAGCATGGGCGACGGCTACGGGCCGATGCTGGTGGCCAAACAGCCCCTCTCCCGCGACGAGATTGCCCGGAAAAAAATCGCCGTGCCCGGCACCCTCACCAGCGCCTTTCTCGCCCTGCAGCTCTGGCTGGACCGGCCGGCCCGGGAACTGGACTACGTGGTCGTTCCGTTTGACCAGATTTTTCAGGCGGTGCGCTCGGGCGTGGCCGAGGTGGGGCTGATCATTCACGAAGGCCAGCTCACCTATCGCAACGAGGGCCTGGTGGTATGCGAAGACCTCGGGGTGTGGTGGGGCCGCGAGAATGACGGTCTGCCGCTACCTCTCGGCGGCAACGTGATCCACAAACGCTTCGCGCCCGACGTGCGGCGAACGGTCTCCGCAATTCTCACGCGCAGCATTCAGTTTAGCCTCGACCACCGTCCGGCGGCCGTGCAGCACGCGCTGCAATACGCCCGCGACATGGGGCGCGACCTGGCGGACCGGTTTGTCGGCATGTATGTGAACCACTGGACCCTCGACTACGGGGATCGCGGGCGGGAATCCATCCGCCGGTTCCTCGGGCGGGGCTTTGAACGCGGCCTGCTCCCCCACCGGCAGGAACTCGAGTTCGTCGTCTGACCGGCTGCCCGAATGACCGCGCGGGGCAGCTTGGGGGGCAATAGAGGCTCCAGCGGGCAAGGGGATGAGGCCCCACACTTTGAGTTCCAGCGTCGCCAAAAGATGACCTTCACCCCTCGGTCCGCTCCACGTGCGGAAGCCAAGCTCAATTCGCCGCCGGGCGGAACTGCGCTTTCGCCTCCGGCATCCACTTCTGCAAATCCCGGATGCGCGTTTCATCCAGCGGGTGGGTGCGCAGGAACCACGGCGTCTGTCCGCCGGCCTTGTTGTTAAAGTCCGCGAAGCGCTGCCAGAATCCTACCGCCGCCTCCGGATCGTAACCCGCCCGCGCCATGTAAATCAGCCCCATGCGGTCCGCCTCCGATTCCTGCATCCGGCTATGTGGCAATGCCACGCCCAACTGACTGCCCAGCCCGTAGCCCGCCACGAAGGCGCTGTGATACTTCGACGAGGCCGTCGCCGCGTCCACCACCACCCCGACCATCTGAAGGCCCATCGCGGTGCTGATGCGTTCGCCACCGTGCCGCGCCACCGCGTGGGCGACCTCGTGACCAATGACGGTTGCCAGGCCCGCCTCGTCCTTGGTGATCGGCAGGATGCCGGTATAGACGCCCACCTTGCCGCCGGGCAGGCAGAAGGCGTTGACTTCCTTGCTCTCGAACAGCACGAATTCCCACTGCGCCCCCTCGAGCGGCGCGACCGCCGCGATGCGTTTGCCCACACGCTGCAACATGGCGTTTGCCGCCGCGTTTGTGCTCACGGGCAGTTCTTTCTTCATTTTGTCGAACTCGGAGAAGCCCAACTGCATCTCCTGGCCGGGCGACATGAAATTGAACTGGCGGCGGCCCGTCTCCGGCACGGTGGTGCAGCCGCTAAACAGCACGGCGGCCAACAGACTGAGAACAACCGAGGGGAACAATCGCTGGGGCAAGGTTTTCATGCCCGGAACTCTGACCACGCCCCGCGAGCAGGTCAAGCGGGCCAATCCGGCCAAAAAGGATAAAACTTTGAGGCACCGAGATCTACACGGCCCCGAACGGGGAATTGTTTCCCGCCGCCACCCGGCGCAATCTCCCGGCCATGTTCGAACGCACCTCGTTTGTCCCCGCGTGCGGCCCGGTCCTGATGGCGGTCAGCCTCTGGCTCAACGGGTTTCCCCTCCTCGCCGCCCCCGGGGTGACCGCCCTGCGCTGTGAAATGCGCGAGAACCCGCTGGGGATTGACGCCCAACCGCCGCGCCTGTCGTGGCAGTTGACGCACGACCGGCCCGGGGCCCGGCAGACGGCCTACCAAATCCGCGTGGCCAGCCACCCCGACCGGCTGAAGGACGGCCAGGCCGATTGGTGGGATTCCGGCAAGGTGCTTTCCGACCAATCCGTGCTCGTGCCATACGCGGGTCGTCCCCTGCCCTCCCACGCCGAGTGTCACTGGCAGGTCCGCGTGTGGGACCAGGAGGGCAACGCCTCCCGCTGGAGCGCCCCTGCGTTCTGGAGCATGGGCATCCTTTCGCCGGACGAATGGCGCGCACAATGGATCGGCCTCGACGAACCCGAGCAGACCAACACCTTCACCGACACGTCCTGGATTTGGTCGCCCGTCGGCAATCCCGCCGTGGATGCCCCCCTCGAAGCCAACTGGTTCCGCCGCGTCGTCACCCTGCCCGCCGGACGTCCCCTCCGGCGCGCCATCTTTCAATACACCGGGGACAACCTGTGCCGCGGCTGGCTCGACATCTTCGATCTCGGCGCGCGCGACAACTTCCGCGTGGTGAAATGGAACGACATCACCACCCGGCTCGAACCCGGCCGCACCTACGTCTTCGGTCTCGAGGGGGTCAACCGGGGTGACGTGGCCGCCGGCCAGCCCAACCCCGCCGCCATCATTGGCCGGCTCGACATCGAATTCGCCGATGGCGAACGCTGGATCATCCGCACTGATGAGCAGTGGAAATCCTCCCGCGTCTTCGAGCCGGGCTGGAACACCGGCGCGTTTGATGACGCCCACTGGCGGCCCGCGCGGGTGCTTGGTCCAGCCGGCATGGAACCGTGGGGGCAGCCGCGCATTCCCGAGGAACGGCGTTTCCCCGCCCGCTGGCTGCGGAAGGAGTTCACGCTCGAGAAGAAGCTTCGCCGCGCCACGCTTTACGCCTCCGGCCTCGGCTCGTCGGAGATCCATCTTAACGGAGCCAAAGTTGGCGACCACGTTCTCTCGCCTCCCCTCGCGCAATACGACCAGCGGGTCTTCTACGTCACCCACGACGTGACCCGCCAACTGCGTTCCGGCGCCAACGCCCTGGGCGTCGTGCTGGCCGGCGGACGCTTCGCCTCCGACCGCTCGAAAGTGTTCAACGGCACCGTGAATTTCGGCTGGCCAAAGCTTCTGCTCCACCTTCGTCTTGAGCACGCTGATGGCTCCGTCGCGGAAATCGTCAGCGACGCCTCCTGGCAATTAACCACCAACGGGCCCATCCGCGCCGCCGGTGAATTTGACGGTGAGGAATACGATGCCCGAATGGAGTTGGACGGCTGGAGCCGACCCGGTTACGACGCCCGAGCCTGGCAGGCTGCGCACCTCGTCGCCGCTCCCGCCCCGCGCGCCTCCGCCCTCCGGCAAGAGCCGATCCGCGTCACCCAGACCCTCCGCCCCATCGCCCGCACCGAGCCGGAGCCGGGCCGTTTCATTTTCGATCTCGGCCAGAACATGGTGGGCTGGTGCCGCCTCAAGGTTGCGGGACCGGCCGGCACGCGCGTTACCCTGCGCCACGCCGAAACCTTGCGGGACGACGGCACGCTTTACCTCGCCAACCTGCGCGGTGCCCAGGTGACGGACATTTACACGCTGAAGGGCCGGGGCACCGAGATTTACGAACCCCGCTTCACCTATCACGGCTTTCGCTACGTCGAGGTCACCGGCTATCCGGGGCGGCCACCGCTGGACGCGATCGAGGGGCGCGTCGTTCATGATGACCTTCCCGTAGCGGGCGACTTCGAGTGTTCCCACGCGCTGCTCAACCAGATTTACCGCAACGTGGTCTGGGGCACGCGCGGCAATTACCGCAGCATTCCCACCGACTGCCCGCAACGCGACGAACGCCAGGGCTGGCTCGGGGACCGTTCCGAATTTGTGCGGAGTGAAACCTATCTGTTTCATGTGGCCCCGCTTTACGCCAAATGGCTCCAAGACATCAGCGACGCCCAGCGCCCCAACGGTAGCGTGCCGGATGTGGCCCCCGCCTACTGGCCGATCTATCGCGACAACGTCACCTGGCCGAGCACCCTCATCATTGCCCCCGGCGTCCTGCACCGGCAATACGCTGATCTCGGTCCCATCGCCGACCGCCACACCAGCCAGGTCCGCTGGCTTGAACTCATGCGCGGCTACCTGACCAACGGCATCATCGCCAAGGACAATTATGGCGACTGGTGCGTGCCGCCGGAGGATTTGCGGCTGATTCACTCGAAGGATCCCGCCCGCCGCACCCATCCCGCGCTGCTCGCCACCGCCTATTTCTACAACAACCACCGCCTGATGGCGCGTTACGCCACCCTGCTCGGAAAGCACGATGAGGCGGCCCGTTTCGCCGCGCAGGCGGAGGAACTCAAGGCGGCCTTCAATGCGCGCTTCCTGGACCGCGACAAAGGGTATTACGACAACGGCACTCAGACGGCGTGCGTCCTGCCGCTGGCCTTCGGCCTCGTGCCGGAGGAATTCCGGGACCGCGTTTTCGCCCGCCTTGTGGACAGGATCGAAAACGAGTCCGGCGGCCACATCGGAACCGGTTTGATCGGCGCGCAACATCTCCTCCGCGTGTTGTCGGACCACGGTCGCGCCGACCTGGCCTTCCGATTGGCCACCAACGAAACCTATCCCAGTTGGGGCTACATGGTGAAGCAGGGCGCGACCACCATCTGGGAGCTCTGGAACGGCAACACCGCCGATCCCTCGATGAACTCCGGCAACCACGTCATGCTCATCGGCGACCTGGTCATCTGGCTCTACGAATACCTCGCCGGCATCGCTGCCGATCCCGACCAGCCCGGCTTCCGACACATCGTCATGAAGCCCCATCCCGTCGCCGGCCTCGATTTCGTGCGCGCCACGCACCGGTCGCCCTACGGCCTGATTCGCAGCCATTGGCGGCGCACCGCCCGCGAGTTCACCTGGGAAATCGAGGTGCCGCCCAACACCACCGCCACCCTCCACGTTCCCGCCCGATCCATGTCCGCCGTCTCGCTGGTGGCCCCGCCCCGGCGCGGCCCCGCCGTCGAATTCCTTCGCGCCGAGCCAGACCGCGTCCTTTATCGCGTCGGCAGCGGGAAACACGTCCTCACCGTCCGCCCATCCCCCTGACCACTGCCGATTCCCTTCCACGCCGCCACTCCGGGCACCTGCGCGCGTTTTCTGTTCGGGATGCCCGGCCCCTTCCTTGACACCCCCCGGCGCAATCCTCATTTTCACGCCGCCCGACCGGTGCGAGACGCGCCGTCGGGGCTGACTTTTTTATGAGCCACAACCTGTTCAACACCCTGCAAACCTTCGACCTCGGCAACGGCAAGCACGGCCGGTTTTACTCGCTGCCCGCGCTGGAGGCCGCGGGCGTCGGCCCCATTTCACGGCTGCCGGTCAGCATCCGCCTCGTGCTCGAGTCCGTGCTCCGCAACTGCGACGGCTTGAAGGTGCAGGAGGCCAACGTGCGTGAACTGGCCAACTGGAAGCCCAACGAGGCCCGCACGGCGGAGATTCCGTTCGTCGTCGCCCGCATCGTGTTGCAGGACTTTACCGGCGTGCCGCTGCTCGTGGACCTCGCAGCCATGCGTTCGGCGGTCGCCAGGCTCGGCAAGAATCCCAAGCTCATCGAGCCGCTCGTGCCCGTGGACCTCGTGGTGGACCACTCGGTGCAGGTGGATTTCGCGGGCACACCCGACGCGATGCAGAAGAACCTGGAACTGGAATTCACCCGCAACCGCGAGCGTTACCAGTTTCTCAAGTGGGGTATGCAGGCGTTTGACACCTTCAAGGTCGTGCCGCCCGGCATCGGCATCGTGCATCAGGTGAACCTCGAATACCTCGCCAAGGGCGTGCTCTCCTCCCCAGCCCCCAAATCCCAGACGGCAGACGCCATCTATTACCCCGACACGCTCGTCGGCACGGACTCGCACACCACGATGATCAACGGCATCGGCATCGTCGGCTGGGGAGTGGGCGGCATCGAGGCTGAGGCCGGAATGCTCGGCCAGCCGGTTTATTTCCTCACGCCGGATGTCGTCGGCGTGCATCTCACCGGCGCGCTCAAGGAGGGCGTCACCGCCACCGACCTCGCGCTGACCGTTACGCAGCTCATGCGCAAGACCAAGGTCGTCGGCAAGTTCGTCGAGTTCTTTGGCCCCGGCGCGGCGGCGTTGCCCGTCGTGGACCGCGCCACCATTGCGAACATGGCCCCCGAATACGGCGCGACGATGGGCTTCTTCCCGATTGACGAGGAGTGTGTGAACTATCTCCGCGCCACCGGCCGCAGCGAGGAACACTGCCGCCTCTACGAAAACTATTACAAGGCGCAGGGCCTCTGGGGCATTCCGCAGGCCGGTCAGATTGAATACTCGCAGGTGGTGGAACTGGACCTCGGCTCGGTCAAGCCCAGCGTCGCCGGTCCGAAGCGTCCGCAGGACCGCATCGAACTTGCCAACCTGCGCCGCGAGTTCTTCCAGGCCGTGCAGCGCCCGGTGACCGAGAATGGTTTTGGCAAGCCGCGCCAGGTCTTCGGAAAATCGGTGAAGGTGGAGACGGCGGCGAAGAAGAAGGCCGCCGTCGGCACCGGCTCGGTCGTGATCGCCGCGATCACCTCCTGCACAAACACCAGCAACCCGAGCGTCATGCTCGCCGCGGGTCTGCTCGCGAAGAAGGCCGTCGAGAAGGGCCTCAAAGTGAATCCCGCCGTGAAGGCGTCGCTCGCGCCCGGTTCGCGCGTGGTTACGGATTACCTCAAGAAAACCGGCCTCCAGCCCTACCTGAACAAGCTCAAGTTCAACACGGTTGGCTACGGCTGCACCACGTGCATCGGCAATTCCGGCCCGCTCGATCCGGCCATCGAGGACGCCATCGTGAAGAACGATTTCGTCACGGCCAGCGTGCTCTCGGGCAACCGCAACTTCGAGGCGCGCGTGCACCAGAACGTGAAGGCCAACTTCCTGATGTCCCCGCCGCTGGTTGTCGCCTTTGCGCTCGCGGGCCGCGTGGACATTGACCTGAGCTGCGAGCCGCTCGGCACCGACAAGGAGGGCAACCCGGTCTTCCTCGCCGATCTCTGGCCCACGCTCCAGGAAATCCGCGACGCGATGCAATCCGCGCTCAAGCCCGAGGTCTTCCGCAAGCTCTACAAGGATTTCGCCGCGCAGAATCCGAAGTGGAACGAAATCCCGTCCTCCGTCGGCAACGTGTATGAGTGGGACCGCCAGTCCACCTACATCCAGGAGCCGCCGTTCTTCGAGAACTTCTCGCTCACGCCCGGCGGCATCCGCCCCATCCAGGGCGCGCGCGCCCTCGGTATTTTCGGCGACAGCGTCACCACCGACCACATTTCGCCCGCCGGCGCGATCAAGAAGAGTTCGCCGGCCGGCAAATACCTGCTCGATCACGGCGTCGCCTTCGAGGATTTCAACAGCTACGGCTCACGCCGCGGCAACGACCGCGTGATGACCCGGGGCACGTTTGCCAACGTCCGCATCAAAAACCTGATGCTGGGCGGCGAGGAGGGGGGCAACACGCTGCTCCAGCCCGAGGGGACGAAGCTGCCCATCTTCGACGCGGCGATGGAGTATCAGAAGCGGGGCACGCCGCTGGTCGTGATTGCCGGCCAGGAATACGGCACCGGTTCCAGCCGCGACTGGGCGGCGAAAGGGACGAACCTGCTGGGCGTGAAGGCCGTCGTGGCGCAGAGCTTCGAGCGGATCCACCGGAGCAACCTCGTTGGCATGGGAGTGCTGCCGTTGCAATTCAAGGAAGGCACCACGGCGCAGACGTTGCAACTCGACGGCACCGAGACCTACGACATCGTCGGCCTCGACGCGAACCTCAAGCCGCAGCAGGACCTCACCCTGCGCATCACCCGCAGGAATGGCGCGATCGAAAACGTCCCCGTCCGCTGCCGGATTGATACGCCCATTGAGATCGAATACTACCAGCACGGGGGCATCTTGCCCTACGTGCTGCGCCAGTTGATTGCGAAGGCGTAAGCGTCTGTCTAATTCGCCGCGCCGTTCTTACTCGAAGGTTTTCTCGAGCTGGCGGATGCGCGGATAAATGACCGAATTGGTGCTGATGCGGGCCTTGACCTCCGCGAAGATGCGTTTTGCCTCGCGGGGGTCATCGCGCAGGATGCCCGTGCAGTAATCCAGCTCGATCCAGGCGCGGCGGGGATCCTGCACGCGCGCGCCGTGAACGGCCAGAAACTCGCGCAAACCCGCCGGGCCGCGGCGCTGTGCGAGGTCCAAAGCATGGTGCAGTTCCGCCGGCAGGCCGGGGAGCTGGGACGGCTGCAGATCCGCCCCGGTGGCCGCGCGCTCCTGCCGCTCCTGCTGCGAAGCCACCTCTTGGTAGTAGCTGAAAATTTTCCAGCCCACCCAGGCCACGATGATGATCAGCAGGATGGAAATCAACTTGGTCATGATTCATTCACGCGTTGGATTCGGGCGCCGAGCGCGCGGAGCTTGCCATCCATGTTTTCATACCCGCGGTCCAGGTGATACACCCGGTTGACCGTGGTGGTGCCCTTCGCCGCCAGGCCCGCGATCACCAGGGCCGCCGAGGCGCGCAGATCGCTGGCCATCACCGGGGCCCCGCTCAGGGGCCGCCCACCCTTCACAATCGCACTGGGGCCTTCGATTTCAATGTCTGCGCCGAGGCGGGCCAGTTCGCTCACGTGCATGAACCGGGACTCGAAGATCCGCTCCGTGATGATGCTCAAGCCGGGGGCGAGGGTCAGCAGGGCCATCATCTGCGCCTGCACATCGGTCGGAAACCCGGCGTAGGGCAGTGTGGTGATGTCCACCGAGCGCAGACGCCCGGCGCGTTTGACCACCAGATCCCCGCCCCGTGGGGTGACGGACACGCCCGCGGCGCGCAGCTTGTCGAACACCGCGTGGAGATGCTCGGCGCGCGCCCCCTTGAGCGTCACCTCCCCGTTGGTCGCGCCCGCCGCAATCGCGAAGGTCGCCGCCTCGATCCGGTCGGGAATGACCTCGTGTTCCGCGCCGTGCAGTTCCTTCACGCCGGTGACGCGAATGGTCGGGCTGCCCGCGCCGGTGATGCGCGCGCCCATCGCATTGAGAAAGTTCGCGAGGTCCACGACCTCGGGTTCGCAGGCCGCGCTCTCAATCACGGTGACCCCCTCGGCGAGCGTGGCGGCCATCATGACGTTGGCGGTGCCGAGCACGGTGGAGCCGGCGCGGCCGCCCAGGAACATCTCCGCGCCGACCAGCCGGCGGGTCGCGGCTTCCACGTAGCCGCCTTCGATGGTGATCCTCGCCCCGAGCGCGGCGAAACCCTTGAGGTGGAGATTAATGGGGCGCGCGCCGATGACGCAGCCGCCCGGGAGCGACACGCGTGCCTTGCGCAACCGGCCCAGTAGCGGCCCCATCACACAGATCGAGCCGCGCATCTTGCGCACCAGATCGTAATCCGCGTGGCCCTTCACCTTGCGGGCCTGCACGCGGACGGTGTCACCCTCGAACTTCACCTCCGCGCCCAGCCAGCGGAGGATTTCGCCCATGTAACGCACGTCGCTCAGGTTGGGCACGCGGCGGATCACGCAGGGTTCGGCGGTTAGCAGGGTGGCCGCCAGAATCGGCAGGGCGGAATTTTTCGCGCCGCTGATGGCAACTTCACCCGCGAGCGGCACGCCGCCTTTGATCAACAAACTGTCCATGAAAAATGGGGATACGTGGACCGTTACCCGTGCCGCCGGAACGTGGCATTCACGTCCGCCGCGCCACCAGGAAACGGGAGCGGCGAGAGTAGTCCTCAACCACCGCTTCGACAACCCAGTTTTGCCCGGTGAAGATTTCCGATACGGCCCCGGCCTGGCCGTCGCCGAACTCCAGCATGATCCGGCCATCCGGCTTGAGCCACGGTGCGGCCTCGGCAGCCAGCCGGCGAAACACGTCCAGCCCATCGGTTCCCCCATCAAGGGCGAGCCGCGGATCATGGTCACGCACCTCGGGCTGGAGCGCGGCAATTTCAGCGGTGGCGATGTAAGGCGGGTTGCTGACGAGCAAATCGAATTGCATTCCTGCCGGGACGGCCGCGAAACCGTCGCTGGCCAGACAGTTCACACGGTTCTGAAGTTGATGGCGGGCCAGGTTGGCACGGGCCAGTTCCAACGCCGGCTCGGATAGGTCCACCGCCACCACGGTTGCGGCAGGACAGTGAATGGCGATGGCAATGGCCAGGCAGCCGGTGCCCGTGCCCCAGTCCAGCGCGACCGGTTCCGGGCGGGCCGAGAGAAACTCCCAGCCGAGGCGGGCGAGCTCCTCGGTCTCGGGCCGGGGGATCAGCGCGGCCGGACCGACGGCGAGTTCAAGGCCGCAAAAAGAGACGCTGCCGAGCAGGTGCTGCAACGGCTCGCGCTGGCCACGTCGGCGGACCAGTTCGCGAAATGCGTCCACTTCGGGGCCGGTCAGCACGCGGTCAAAGCTCAAGTAGAGCCTCATCCGGGGCTGTTGCAGGACATGCGCCAGCAGCAACTCGGCCTGCAGCCGGGCCGACTCAATACCCCGCGCCGCAAAGAAGGCGGCGGTCTTCTGAATGGCCTCCAGAACGGTCACGCGCCTCAACCGAGGATGCGGCGGCCCTCGTCGAGGAAGATGCCCTTGAAGTTCATCTCGAGGGCCTGCGGGTTGCTGGCCTTGGCCAGCGCCTCGGCCTTGGTAACCTTGCCCTCCTGCACCAGCTTGAAGAGGGACTGGTTGAAATTGATCATGCCGTCCTCGGTGCCCGTCTCGATGGCGGCGGCCAGCTTGTCCAGCCGGTTCTCCTCGATGAGCTTTCGCACGGTGGGGGTGTTGATCATGATCTCCAGGGCCGGGGTCATGCGGCCGTTGACGGTCTGGGCCATGCGCTGGCAGATGACGGCACGGAGAGTGCCGGCGAGCTGGCGGCGCACCTGTTCGCGCTCGTCCGATTTGAAGAAGTCAAGGATGCGCGTGACGGACTGCGAGGCGTTGGTGGTGTGCAGCGTCGAGAGCACCAGGTGGCCGGTGTCGGCGGCGCTCATGGCCGCCATGAAACTGGTGGCGTCGCGCATTTCGCCGATCATGATGATGTCGGGGTCCTGGCGGAGGACATGCTTGAGCGCGTGGTGGAAGGAGAGCGTATCCAGCCCCACCTCGCGCTGTTCGATGACGCACTGGTTGTCCTCGAAAACGTATTCGATGGGATCCTCCATCGTGACAATGTGCTTTTTCTTGTTCGCGTTGATGTGCTCGATCATCGCGGCGAGCGTGGTGGACTTGCCGGAGCCGGTGGAGCCGGCGACGAGCACGATGCCGCGCGGTGATTCGGCAATTTCCTTCAGCGTGTCCGGCAGGCCGAGTTCATGAAAGGGGGGCACCTCGGCCTTGACATGGCGCATGGCCAGACAGAACTGGCCCCGCTGCTGGAACAAATTGGTGCGGAAGCGGCCCACGCCCGGCAGGTGGTAGGAGAAGTCCACCTCCCGCTCGGCCTCGAGCTTCGCCTGGAGATGCGGCGGGGTGATGGCGCGGATGATTTTGTTCATCCACTCCTCGGTGGGATAGGGACATTCGGCGGCCACCAGATCCCGGTTGATCCGGTAGATGACCGGGCTGTCAATTTTGAGATGAATATCGGAAGCGTGGCCGTCCACGCCCACCTTGAGAATCTTATGGAAGAGTTCCATGCCGCGAGTGTAGCGGCAGGAAAAGGCTTAGGCCAGCGGGGATTGCGCGAGCGCGGCCAACCGGGCCTGCGCCTGGCGAGAGAGGCTGGTGAACACCATCGAAACGTGATAGCCGGAATGCCGGTTGCCGCTGCAGGCCACGACGACACCGGTGCAGTTGACGACGCCATTGTCCGGAGCGCGGAGGGAGACGGTCATCTCCGTCCAAGTGTGAAGCGGTTCAGGGCTGCGAAACTCGATGCCCCCCCGGTGAATCAGCACCGCATCCTCGGAGAGAGTCAGGGAGGTCTGGCGGGCTTGAACGAGAACTTTGGAAGCGAAACCGGCGGAGGATTTTCGGGCGCTCATAATCTCTGGCGGAAACGTATCACAGGACGCGGCGGCGTCAACGGGGTCACCACTCGATCACGGCGGCCGCCCACGTCAGGCCTGCCCCGAAGGCCACCAACAGGACCAGGTCACCCCGCTGAATGCGCCCCGCTGTCACGGCCTCATCCAGCGCGATGGCCACCGAGGCGGCGGAAGTGTTGCCAACGCGGTCGAGGTTGACGAACAGTTGCTCCGGTTTGGCCCCAAGGCGCTCACCGACGGCGTCAATGATACGCTGGTTGGCCTGGTGCGGGATGACACACTTGATCTGGGAAATGTCCAGTTCGCACCGGCGCAGGGCCTCGCTGGCTGCGCCATACATCGCCTGGACGGCGTTTTTGAAGGTTTCCTTCCCGCTCATCCGCAGGAAGTGCTGCTTGGCGGCGATGGAATCACTGGTCGCCGGGCAACGACTGCCGCCACCAGGCATGTAGAGCAGGTCCGCGTTGTCCCCGTCCGCCCCCATGACGGCAGTCAACAGCCCGTGGGAGTTGGGACGGTTCTGCAGGATGGCCGCCCCCGCGCCATCCCCGAACAACACGCAGGTGTTCCGGTCCGTCCAGTCCACGATGGTGGAGAGTTTTTCGGCACCGATGACCAGCACGGTCTCGCAGGTGCGGGACATGATGAACTGCTGGCCAATCTCGAGCGCGTAGATGAACCCGGAACACGCTGCCTCGATGTCGAACGCTGCCGCGCGGCGCGCGCCAAGTTTGCGCTGCACGAGGCAGGCAGTGTTGGGAAAGGGCATATCGGGCGTGATGGTGGCCACAATGATGAGGTCAATTTGACCGGCGGTGACGCCCGCCATTTTCATCGCCCGCTGCGCGGCGGCGGCCGCCATATCGGAGGTGAACTCATCCGCCGCCGCCAGACGTCGCTCCCGGATGCCGGTGCGGGTGAGAATCCACTCGTTGCTGGTCTCGACCATTTTCTCCAGGTCGGCATTGGTGAGCACCCGGGCCGGAAGATAGGAACCAATGCCAGTGATGGAACAGGTCCGCCCCTGGAAATTGTGCCGGGCACGCGGATGCTGGATTTTGGGATGGGCGGGCGTGGTCATGTTAGTGGGAGGCCGCACCGCCGGTGGGGCCGGGAGCGGCGGCCGCCACCGCGTTGGCGGCGGCAATTTCGCGGACGATGATGTCGTTCAAGTGATGGTTGACCGCCTCGGCGGTGATGCGGACGGCGCTGGCGATGGCGCGCTCGCGAGCGGAGCCGTGCGCCTTCATCACCAGCCCTTCAAAGCCCAGCAGCGGTGCCCCGCCATACACCTCGGGGTCCATGCGCCGTTTGATGGCGCGAAAGGCATTTTGAGCGAGCAGCGCACCGAGCTTGCGCTTGAGGCTTTTGGTCAGTTCGGCGCGCATGAAGCCGAACAGCGACGTGGCAAGGCTCTCGCAGGTTTTGAGGACGATGTTGCCCACAAAACCGTCACAAACAACGACGTCCACGCGATTGTGAAACAGGTCGTGCCCCTCGACGTTGCCGATGAAGTTCAGATTTGCGCGGCGGCACAGTTGGAAGGCCTCCAGCGTGAGGGCATTGCCCTTGGTGTCCTCGGTGCCGATGCTGAGGATGCCCACCCGGGGCCGGGCATAGCCCAGGACCTCGCGTGAATAGACGCTGCCCATCACCGCGTATTGGAGGAGGTTGAGCGGGGTGCATTCGATGTTCGCCCCCGCGTCGAGCAGGACAAATTCATGCTCCGGCGTGGGAATCACCGTGGCAATGCAACCGCGGTCCACGCCCTTCAACCGGCCCACCTTGAACGTGGCGGCGGCAAAGATTCCACCGGTGTTGCCGAGGGAGATGACGGCGTCAGCCTGATGATGGCGGACCAGTTCGGCCGCGCGGGCGATGGAGCAATCCTTTTTCCGCCGGAGCGCCACCGCCGGCTTGTCGTCCATGGTCAACACCTCGGAGGCGTGAACAATTTCCACCCGGCCATCCTGCCACCCCCCGGCCTTGAGGGCGCTGCGGATTTGCGCCTCGTCCCCCACGAGAAAGATGTGGTCCACCTGGACGCCGGCCTCCAGCGCGCGGCGCACCCCCTCCACCACCACTCCGCACCCGTGGTCCCCGCCCATCGCATCCACTGCCAGTCGCATAAAAAAAGAACGCGGAAAGACAGGCTTTCCGCGCGCTCCGCGAAAGGGATCAGGCGCCGGCGGTTACGGTCAGAACCTGACGACCTTTGTAGAAACCGCACGCCGGGCAGACCCGGTGCGGGCGGTTGGGCGCGCCGCATTGCGGGCAGGTGCTCAAAAGGGGCAGTTTGATGACGCTGTTGTAGGCGCGGCGCATGCGCTGACGGCTGCGCGACGGTTTGCGTTTCGGGACACCCATAGTGTTGTCTTTTGGATCGTTACAGCTTGAGCCGGTCAAGTTCACTCCACGCGCTGGCGGGGAGGGATTGGCCCGGTCTGCCGGATGATTGCGGACGATTCCGCGGGGACTGAACCAGACCTTTGCACTCGGATTTGCAGACCGGATGCTGCGGAATTGCGAGGAGAATATCTTCGCGAAGGCAGGGCGTCAAGTCCACGCAATCCCCCACCACCGGCAGCGCCTCTTCACCCTCCAAGGGCACGTGGCAGGTCCACTCGGCCAGCACGAGTTCCTGACGGAACTCCCCCAGACACCGGACGCAAACGCAATCCAGCGTCATCGCCAGCCGCCCGCGCACCAGCAATGCCCGGTCGAACATCTCCACCACGAGATCATAACGCAGCGGCTGCTCCGCCCGCAGCGCCGGATCGTGCAAGCCCAGGTCCAGTTCGGCGGCGGGAATCGCGTCCTTCAACACGAGTTCCCGTCCGGCAAGATGCAGCAGGTTGACGGTGACAGGCATGTTCAGGAGGAGCTGGCGCGCAGCCGGGCCGCCAGTGCCCGCTGCACATGCGGCGGCACGAAGGCACCGACGTCACCGCCCAGCCGGGCGATTTCCTTGATCATTCGCGAACTGAGGTAGGTGTAGGTGTCCTTTGGCATCATGAAGATGGTCTCCGGGCGCTCGTTCAGCTTGCGGTTCATCAGGGCGAGCTGGAACTCGAATTCAAAATCGGAAACCGCCCGCAACCCGCGCACCACCGCGTGCGCCCCGCGCCGTTCCGCATACTCCACGAGCAGACCGTCGAATGAATCCACCTCAACCCCGGAAAGGTGCCGCACGGATTCGGCGGCCAACTGCATCCGTTCACTCAGCGAAAACAGCGGCTGTTTGGACTCGTTGCGCGCCACCGCCACCACCACGCGGTCGAACAACTTCAGGGCACGCTGAATCACGTCCAGATGACCATTGGTCATCGGGTCAAAACTGCCAGGGCAGATCGCGATCCGCATGGCGGCATCCTAGCAGGCCATCGCCACAAGACGAGCCGGAAAACCAAACCTCAGTCCAGCGCCGCGCGCATCAAGTCAAACATGCTCTTGCCTGTGGCCACCGGGACCGGCTGCCTCCCCTGCTCGCTGGCATGCTCGATCAGCTCGGCGGGGATTTCGCGCAGAAACGGCGAAGGGTGGCAGGGCACTGCCTGCCCGTATTTCTTCCGCGATTCACAATGGCTCAACACCAGCCGCTCCTGCGCCCGGGTCAGCGCCACATAAAATAACCGCCGCTCCTCGTCCAGCGTCCCCTCGACCTTCGCGCGCGAGTGCGGCAGCAGTCCGTCCTCCAGCCCCACGACATAGACGTGCGGATACTCCAACCCTTTGCAGGAGTGCATGGTAATGAGTGTCACCGCATCGCCCGCCTGCTCCTCTTCCTCCTCCCGCTCGCTGTCGAGAGTGACCTCCTGCAGGAAGCCCTGCAACCGCTCATGCAGCGGCGCCCCGGGTTCCGCGTGCGCGTCGAGGTCGGGCAGCAGTTCCTGGATGCTCCGCACCCGCGCGTCGGCGGCCTCTGGTGTTTTTTCTGCACGCCGCAGTTCCTCGAGATAGCCGATTTCGTTGAGGAAATGCCCCGCCCACTTCTCGAGGGCCTGCGGGTCGCGGGCAAACTCTGGATGGTGCAGCACGGCGCGGGTCCGTTCGACCCACGCCACAAACCGTTCGATGCTTTCGCGCGTCTTCAGTTGAAATGTCGCCTGGACCGCCGGGTTGCCCATGGCGGCAAAGACGGACCCTCTGCGCTCATGGCTGGCGGCCAGCAGCCGCTCCATCGTGACATCGCTCAGGCCACGCGCCGGCACGTTCGCGATGCGCAGGAGACTGATGTCGTCGTGCGGATTGAGCATGACCTTGAGGAAGGCCAGAAAATCGCGGATTTCGCGCCGGTCGAAGTAGCTCTGCCCGCCGATGAGATGATAGCGCACGCGGGCCTGGCGCAGCGCCATTTCGAGCGGGCGCGCCTGCTGGTTCGTGCGAAACAGGATGGCCTGGCTGCCCCACGGCACGCGCCGGGTCAATCGTTGGAACTCGATTTCCTCAACAATGGTCCGCGCCTCCTCCTCGTCGCTGGCAAACGTGTGCAGGGTGATTTTGGCCCCGTGGCCCTTCTGCGACCAGAGTTGTTTGCCGCGGCGGCGCGTGTTGTTTTTAATCACCGCGTTGGCCGCGTGCAAGATGGTGTTGGTCGAACGGTAGTTCTGCTCCAGCTTGATGACCTTCACCTCCGGGAAATGCTTTTCCATGTCGAGCAGGTTGGCGATTTCGGCGCCGCGCCAGCCGTAGATGCTCTGGTCGTCATCGCCCACCACGCAAAGGTTGCGGTGCTCACGGGTGAGGGCATGGACCAGTTCGAACTGCGCCGCGTTGGTGTCCTGATACTCGTCCACCATGACGTAACGGTATTTGGCGCGGCAGGCCTCGAGCGCATCCGGGTGCTCCCGGAACAGCCGCAAGGTGAGCAGGATCAGGTCATCAAAATCCACCGCGTTGCAGGCGCGCAGGGCGGATTCGTAACGCGAGCGGACATGCTCGGCCAGGGCGCGAACGCTCTCGTCCGCAAAGACCGCCGCCCGCTCGCCGCCGTTCTTGAACTTGCTCAGCATCGCGAGGATCGCCGCCGGGTCGGTCTTTTCCCCCTTCGCGGAAATCTGCGCCATGATCTTCTTGATCGCGCCCAACTGCTCGGATTCGTCGTAGATGACGAAGTTGCGCTTGTAACCCAGCTTCTCGATGTGCTGGCGGAGAATCTTCACGCACAGCGAGTGAAAAGTGCAGATGGTCGGCCGGTCCTCGCCGGTTTTCCGGTTTTCCGGCTTTGGGTTACGGACTTTGGGCACGAGCTGGTTGACCCGTTCCAGCATCTCGCGCGCCGCCTTGTTCGTGAATGTGACCGCCAAAATGTTTCCCGGCGCGATGCCCCGCGACACCATGTGGGCGATGCGGAAGGTGATAACGCGCGTCTTGCCCGTGCCGGCCCCGGCGAGAATCAACACGGGGCCGCGCAGCGTCTCAACGGCCTGGCGTTGTTGCGGATTCAGGGAGTTCAGATTCAGCACGGCGCGCGGAGTGTAGGAAGCAACCCCGCCGACTCAAGCGCCGAGCCGGAAAACCTTTGCGCGTCAATGGTCTGCCAGTTCGTCCACCCGCCGACGCAACCGGTGGAGCGGAACCAGATGCAGCAACGCGGCGGGCGAGAACGGACGCGCCTCCTGCGCGCCCACCTTGTTCACCACGTCCAGGAACTCGCTCAGGACCTCCTGAAACTGACCCGTTTGTGAACTGGCCACCAGTTCCGTGCGCGCCTCCACCACCCGCTCGTCCACGCCGCCGGCCGCTTCGCCCTCCTCGCGCGCGAGGAAGCCGGCAAAGTCGCCGATGACCGACAACGTGGTTGGAATGTCCACTACCACCGCCGACTTGGTGGAGCGGCTCAAAGCTGCCTTTGCCTGCAACGGACGCGGGCGTCCCGGCACCGCGATTTCGAGGTCAATGAGCTGAAAACCCTTCTCCGCCCGGTCCGTCAACCGATGCAAAATGTCGTTGTGTGCTTCAGGCATCAACTCCGCCACCGACTGGGGAATGCCAACCACCACGCCAGAGACTTTGTGACCGCCGTGGGCCGCGACCTGCGCGTGAACCGAGTGCTCCACGTCGCGCAATGCGCCAACCAGCGGACGGAGGAAGTTGAAGTAGTAGCCCGTGGCCAGCCCCCGGGCGAGGCCGTAGGTGTCGGCCTGCGCTCGAGCGCAATCCACCCGGCGAAAAATGAGGATCGCCGCGAGCACAAACGCGCCCGTCCCGGCAAGAATGGCGGCCAGTGGTTCCAGCCAGTTCATTTCCCGGCCCGGCCAGCCGAAGAACGCATGGCACAGCCAGACGGCCGTCACCAGAAACGACAACAGGAGGAACACCGCCCCGGCCGGTGGCCAGGCGCGAAAGATCATCCGGCAACGGGAAAGCAGGACATTGGCAGGCACGCGCGAGATTGGAGGGGCCACTGGTTTGTCGCAAGGATTGCTAACCCGAACCGACACAGGACCGCCCGCGGCAACTGTCTGCACTGGTTCCGTCCCGGCCGCGCGGAAGCACTGGATTGTGACAATGGCGGGAGTGCCGTCACTCAACCGCCATCTCCCGGTGACAAAAGTTCACTTTGGATTCACGCAACGCCGCCGTTTTGTAACCGGGGCTTTGTCATGCTCGGGCGATGAAAAACAGCGTCTTGGCGCAAGTTCGGACGGCGGTCCTCACAACCCTGGCAACCTTGGGGGTTGCGCTGGCCGAGTTGCCCGCGATGGCGAATGGCCATGGCGTGGCGGCAGCACTCCTGGTGGTCACCCAACACGACACCAACAACACGCCCGAGTCGGTCACCGTCACCCTGCCGGTCAGCGGCGGCAGCCTGCGCCTGCGCGGCGGCTCGAACCGGGGCGATTACAATCTGCAAATCCTCGACAGCCCCGCCGAAGACGCCGGGGAAGGCGTGCTGCTTTCCTGCGTGGCGGAAAACGGACGCGACAACGGCGAGGCGGCCTTTCTCGGGACGAATTACGGCACCAGCGCGGTGGATTACTCACGCACCGGCGGCAACGCCGGACGGTTTTACATCCCGGTGTTCAACGCTCCCGCCGGTGCGGAATACAATCTCAACGTCGCGGCCGCGTGGTTCCCCTACGACCGCTGGCTGGGCGGCTTTGCGCGCAACTCGGGCGAGACCAACGGCGGCGCGAATGATCTCTTCACCGGCTCGCCTGGACTGGTGGCGGGCACGCATTTTGTGGACCTGGGCGGCGGGCGCTCCCGCGTGGACCTGACCCCGCTGGGTATCCATTCGGCCACTGACGGTGTGCTGCTCGTGACGCACGGGAAGAACGAGGACAACTTCGCCCTCTCCGCCGCCAACCCGACCAACGGCACCTGGACGGTGTTCGTGAAAGACAACGGCGCCGACGGCGCGGCCACGGAACAGGACCCGGTGGCATTCGTCTTCGTGCCCCGCACGAACGACCTCGTGGTCTCCGGGAAATTCGCCGGCACGGGAGCCATCCTGCTGCACAGCGGCGCGACCCCGCGCTTCACGGTGACACCGGCAGGAACGGGACGATGGCGGCTGGCCATTCCCGGCCAGTCGCCCGCCAGCGGCGTGCTGATCCTCTGTCCCGAAGGCGGTGGCACGCTGAACCGCGACAATATCGTCAGCTACGAACCGGACGGCGATGGCTGGATGATCGAGTCGCGCGACCTGCCGGGCAACCCGCCGTCGCTCGAGGCCGTGGGCGCCGAGCCGGTGGCGTCGTTCGTGTTCGTCCCGGTGCCTGTGCCGACCCGTGTGGGGCCGCCGGACGACGGCGTGGTCGGAGCGGCCCCCACGCTGCGGGTCCAGGTTCCGCCGGGCTTGAACGGCCCCTCGCGCGTTGCGTTTTTTGGCCGCGTGCTGCCCCCGGCGGCCAACACCAACGCGGATTTCACGATCGTGGCGCTGCCGGACACGCAGTTTTATTCCGCCACGATGAACGGCGGCACGCCCGCGATGTTCCAGGCGCAAGCCGACTGGGTGGTGGCCAACCGCACGAACCTGAACATCCGCTTTGTCACGCACCTGGGCGACATCACCCAGCGCGGGCAGAACGGCGGCAACAACGTCGAATGGCGCGCCGCCACCAACGCGCTGTATCGGCTCGATAACCCCGCCACCACGCTGCTGGCCAGCGGCATTCCCTATGGCCTGGGCGTGGGCAACCACGACCAAACCCCCATCGGCGGCGGCAACACCGCCGACACCACGTTCTTCAACCAGTTCTTCGGCGTGAACCACTTCCTGGGTTACGACTACTACGGCGGCCACTACGGCACGAACAATAACAACAGCTTCCAGTTCTTCTCCGCCGCCGGCATGGACTTCATCGTCATCCACCTCGAATACGACACCACGCCCGAGGCGGACGTGCTGGCGTGGGCGGACAGCCTGCTCAAGGCCCATCCCCATCACCGCGCAATCGTCACCAGCCACTGGATCGTCAACACCGGCTTCGATGCCACGTTCAGCGCGCAGGGCCAGGCCATCTACAACGCGCTCAAGGGCAACCCGAATCTGTTCCTCCTCCTCTGCGGTCACATCGCAGGCGAAGGCCAGCGCACGGACACCTTCGAGGGTCGCACGGTGTATTCGATTCTGACGGATTACCAGTCCCGGACCAACGGCGGCGATGGCTGGCTGCGCTACTACACGTTCTCCCCCAGCAACAACCTCATCCGCGCCTTCACGTATTCACCGTGGACGGGACAGTTCGAGACCGATGCCGACAGCCAGTTCACGCTGCCCTACGACATGCGCCTGACCGGCCCCGCCGCCAACCCGTTCATCGCGCTGGCGACCAATCTGGCCGCTACTGGCGCGGAACTGGCCCTCCCTTGGCCCGGCCTCACCAACGGCGTCACCGCCGAATGGTATGTGACCGTGACCGACGCCGACGGCAACACCGCCACCAGCCCGGTTTGGCGCTTTCGCGTGGCCAACGCGCCGCCCGCCGCGCCAAACCAGAGCCGCACCGTCACTGGCGACACACCAAACGGGCTGACCCTGAACGCCAGCGACCCGAACGGCGACACCCTGACCTTTCAACTGCTGACCCCGCCACAGCAGGGCCGCCTCGTGAACTGGGATGCGGCTACCGGGCACGTCACCTACGAACCCGTTTTTGGCTTCCGGGGCGCGGACCGGTTCACCTTCCGCGTCACCGATGGGCAACTTTTCAGCGCGGCGGCCACCTGCAATCTCACCGTCACCGCGCCACCAGACACCAACGGCAACGGCCTCCCGGATGACTGGGAAACGCTTTACGGCCTGACCAGCCCGTGGAGCGACGAGGACGGCGACGGCGTGCCCAACGTGGCGGAATACCGCGCCCATACCAACCCCACCAACGCCGCTTCCGCGCTGCGCCTGCTCGGCGCAGGCCGCGACGATTTCGGGCATCCGACCATCACATGGGCGGCCGTGGGCGGGGTGCGTTACCGCGTGCAGATCGCGGACGCTTCCGCCGCTGGCCTCCCCGTGTTCACCGACGTGCCGCGCCCGTTGGCGTTGGAACTGAACCCCGCCCCGTGGGGTGCGATCACCACGCAATCTTTCACCGATGACGGCACGCTCACCGGCCCGCCCGCTCCCGGCGGCCGGCTTTACCGCGTGCGGCTGGTTCCGTGAGGGATTTCCTGATGCACAACCACCCGGCCGTTTCCCGCTCGCAATGCCCCTGCCGGGCCGACGTCGCCGAGTTGTCACCGTTTCGTTGCCGGAGCTACCGATTCGTCACCGTCCCGCCGTTGTTTTGCGACCAAGAGCTTTGGCTTAATCCCCAACACGCCTGCCTGCAGCGGCGCCATTGCCAACAACAACACCGTGTCCGCTTTTACTGTCAACTCCCGCACCTACGCCCCACCGCCCGACCGCCCCGTCGTGGGCATCTGCCTCGACGGCTGCTCGGACGAATACCTCGATGCCGCGCTGCTGCACGGCTGCATGCCCCACTTGCGGCGCCTGTGCCTAGGCGGGCATCGCGGCCTGGCCCGCGGGCAAATGCCCAGCTTCACCAACGTCAACAACGCCTCCATCGCCACCGGTGTGCCCCCGGTAATCCACGGCATCAGCGGGAACTATTTTTACGACGCGCAAGCGGACCGCGAGGTGATGACCAACGACGCCAGCTTCCTCCGCGCGCCGACGATCTTTTCCGCCGCGCAACGGGCCGGTCGCAAGGTCGCCGTCGTCACGGCCAAGGACAAACTGCGCGGCTGCTTCGCCGCCGGCCTGGTCGAGGCGGGTGGCATCGCGTTCTCCTCCGAATTCGCCAGCCGGACCACGCTGGACACCCACGGCATCGCTGACGCACTCGAACTCGTCGGCCCGCAGCCCAACATCTACAGCGCGGAGGCCTCGCTCTACGTGCTGCGGGCCGGCGTGAAACTCATCGAAACAGGCCGCGCGGATTTCCTCTATCTCAGCACAACGGACTTCCTGCAGCACAAGTTCGCGCCGGCGGATGCAGCCGCCCTGGAATTTCATGCGGAACTGGACGCCCAACTGGGCCGCCTGCTGGCGCTGGGCGCGCGGGTGGGCATCACCGCGGACCACGGCATGAACGCCAAGCAAAAGCCCGACGGCTCGCCGAATGTCATCTACCTCGAAACCCTCCTGAACCGGCGCTTTGGTCCGGGATTCCGCGTGATCCTGCCGATCACCGATCCGCACCTCGTCCACCACGGTGCGCTCGGCTCATTTGCCCAGGTGCATCTGCCCCCGGGTTGCGCGACCCCGCTGGCTGCGATCCTTGACTTCGTCCGCGCCCTGCCCGGCGTGACCGAGGCGCTGGATCAGCCCACCGCCGCGCGGCTCTTCGAGCTGCCGCCGGATCGCATGGGCGATTTCGTCGTGTGCGCCGGACGCGACCTGACGTTGGGCCGCACCCCCAAGTGGCACGACCTCACGCTGATCGAAGAGGGCCTGCGCTCGCATGGCGGGCGTTATGAAGAGATGGTTCCCTTCCTCTTCAGTGCGCCGCTCACCCCGGCCTATGCCGCGAAGGCTGAGGGCGACCCGCGCAATTTCGATCTCTTCGACTTCCTCTGCAACGGACTCCTGCCATGACCCTCTCCTCGCTCGTCGCGGGCCAGCCATGCGCCGGCAACGGCACCCTGCGCATCCGCAATCCCTTCAACCACGCCGAGGTGGGCACGGTGCAACTCGCTACCGAGGCGGAAGTGAACGCGGCGGTCGCCGCGGCCCGCGCGTTCGATGCCACGCCCAGCCGCCATGCGCGCTGGGAAATTTTGGAGAAAACCCGCGCCGCGCTCGAAGCCCGCCGCGAGGAGTTCGCCCGGCTGATCACCGGGGAAACCGGCATCGCCCTGCACGAGGGTCGCTACGAGGTCGGGCGCGCGCTTGACGTGCTGCGCTTCGCCGCCGTGGAGGCCCTGCGCGACGACGGCGAAATCTTTGCCGCAGACGTTTCGCCCCAGGGCAAGGCGCGAAAAATCTTCACCGTGCGCGAGCCGCTGCGCTGCGCCGCCGCCATCACGCCCTTCAACCACCCGCTCAACCAGGTCGCCCACAAGGTTGCCCCCGCCATCGCCGCGGGCACGCCGCTGGTGCTCAAGCCGTCCGAGAAAACCCCGCTCACGGCGCTGAAGTTCGCGGAACTGCTTTACGCCGCCGGCCTGCCCGGCCCCATGCTCAGCGTCCTGCTCGGCCCCCCGCACGAGGTCGCCGCCCCGCTCACGCGCCACGAAGGCGTCGAGTTGCTCGCGTTCACCGGCAGCGTCGCCGTCGGCAAACAGATCGCCGCCACCGCAGGTTACAAGCGCGTCGTGCTCGAACTTGGCGGCAACGACCCGCTCATCGTCCTCAACGACGCCGACCTCGACCTCGCCGTGACGCTCGCGGCGGAAGGCAGCTTCCGCAACTCGGGCCAGCGTTGCACCGCCGTGAAGCGCATCCTCGTCGAAGACGGCATCGCGCCGGAGTTCACGGAGCGGCTGGCGGCCAGGGCGCGGGAATACGTCTGCGGCGATCCGTTCGACGAAGCCACGCGGGTCGGCACCGTCATTGATGAAGCGGCGGCGGTGCATCTCGAAAGCGTGCTGGCCGACGCCGTGGCGGCGGGCGCCCAAGTGCTCGTTGGCGGCGGGCGGCAGGGCGCACTGTTCCAGCCGACGGTGATCGCGGACGTGCCGCGCGACTGCCGCATGGTGATTTGCGAGAGCTTCGGCCCGCTGGCGCCAATCCTCACCGTGCGCGACCTCGATGACGCGCTCGCCCTGGCCAATTCCACCGACTACGGCCTGAGTTCCGCGGTCGTCACCAACAACCTCTCCAGCGCGCTCAAGGCCATCAAGGCCCTGCGCTGCGGCACGGTGAACATCAACGAGGTGCCAGGTTTTCGCACCGAGGGCAGCCCCTTTGGCGGCATCAAGAACAGCGGCCTGGGCATCAAGGAAGGGGTCCAGGAATCCGTGAGAAATTTCAGTTACGTTAAAACCTTCAGCCTGCCCTGGTAACATGAGCACCGCGCGTTGCGCCATCTTCAACGAACCCCATCAGCCGCTTGAACTGACGGAATTGCCGCTGCCCTACTGCGGTCCGGGCGATCTGCTCGTGGAAATCTCCCTCGCCACCATCTGCGCCTCCGACCTCCACACCGTGGATGGCCGCCGGCTTGAGCCGTGTCCGTCCATCCTCGGCCACGAGGGCGTCGGGCGGGTCGTGCAGGCGGGCGAACGCCAGGATCCCAGCCTGGTGGGCCGCCGCATTTCTTGGACGGTCGCAGACCATTGTGGCGAGTGCCGTCCCTGCCGGGAATGGGACCTGCCGCAGAAATGCGAGCACCTGTTCAAATACGGGCATTCGGAAATCACCAACGGCTGCGGTCTGAACGGCTGTTATGCCTCCCACATTCTGCTGCGGCCCGGCACCACCGTCGTGCCGGTGCCGGAGGAATTGCCGGACGCGCTGGTGTCGCCCGCCAACTGCGCGCTGGCCACGATGGTGAACGCCACCGAGTGGTTGCCCAACCCCTGCCGCGTGGCCGTCATCCAGGGCGCGGGCATGCTCGGTCTGTTCGGCTGCGCCCTGTTGCGCGCTCGCGGCGTTGCGCGGGTCATCGTGGTGGACACGAATCCGGCGCGACTGGAACTCGTTCCGTTGTTTGGCGGCATTCCGGCCAGACAGACGGCCGGCACGGTGCTGCCCCCCGGCGCGGCGGATGCCGTGTTCGAGGTGGCGGGCACCTCGGCCGTGGTGCCCGAGGGGGTGCGCCATCTGCGTCATGGCGGTTATTACGCCTTCGTCGGCATGGTGCATCCCACCACGCCGCTCGAATTGTCCGGTCAGTTGGTGCTGCGCCGGTGCCTGACCTTGCGCGGCTTTCACAACTACGGCCCGCGGCATCTCGAGGGCGCCATTCGCTTCCTGCGGGAGCACGGGCACACCCTGCCGGTGGAGCGCATCGTTTCCCCGCCTTTCCCGCTGGCAGAAATCAACGCCGCCCTCGCCGAGGCCCGCAAAGGCAAGTGGCTGCGCGTGGCGGTGAAGCCATGAATCCGCACGCCACCTCCGCGCCCGCGTCCCCTGCCCGGCCCGGCGGGCGCTGGTTCCCCGTGTGGTGCGTGGTGGCGGCGTTCGGCGCGTATGCCTGCATGTATGCGTTTCGCAAGCCATTCACCGCCGCCACGTTCGACGGCCCGCCCAATCCGGATGGCTTCAAAGGCTGGCTCATTCTCGCGCAGGTGCTGGGCTACACGGTGTCCAAATTCATCGGCATCAAGGTGATTGCGGAAATGACCCCGGCCCGTCGCAGCGGGATGCTGCTCGCACTGATCGGCGTGGCGGAACTGGCACTGGTGCTGTTCGGATTGATTCCGCCACCGTGGAACGCGCTCTGCCTGTTTTTGAACGGACTGCCGCTGGGCATGGTGTTTGGGCTGGTCCTCGGCTTTCTGGAGGGGCGGCGCCTGACCGAGGCGTTCGTGGCCGGCCTGTGCGCGAACTTCATTGTGGCCGACGGCTTCCACAAGTCGGTCGGCTCCTGGCTGCTCGGCGCAGGCGTGCCCGAGATCTGGATGCCCGCCGCCGCCGGGGGGGTGTTTCTGCTGCCGCTGGCCGGCTTTGTGTGGATGCTGCAACGGATTCCGCCGCCCGACGCCCGTGACGTGGCGGCGCGAGCGGCGCGGACGCCGATGAATGCGGCGGAGCGGAGCGCGTTGTTCCGGCGTTACGCGCCCGGGCTGGTGGCCGTGGCGGCGGCGTATTTGCTCATCACGGTGCTGCGGAGTTTGCGGGCGGATTTCGCCCCGGAAATCTGGGCGGGTCTCGGAGTGACCGTGGATGCCGGCATGTTCACCCGGTCGGAACTCTGGGTGGCGCTGGGCGTGCTGGCCTGCAACGGCCTGGCGGTGCTGGTGCGGGACAATCGCCGGGCCTTCTTCCTCAGCCTCGGACTGGCCGGCGCGGGGTTGGGGCTGATCCTGCTCGCGCTGATCGCGCAGGCCGCCGAAGTGCTCGCTCCGTTCCCCTTCATCGTGCTCATCGGCCTTGGTCTCTACGTGCCGTATGTCGCAATGCATACCACGGTCTTCGAGCGGTTCATCGCAATGACGCGCGAGCGCGGTAACATCGGCTACCTGATGTATCTGGCCGACGCCTTCGGTTATCTCGGCTACGTCGCCGTGATGTTGGGACGGCGCGGGCTGCCGCCGGGCACGCCGGTGCTGGACCTTTTTGTCGTCACAAGCGGGGTGGTGGCCGTGGCCTCCCTTGCGGCGATTTTGGGAGCCGCCTGCTTCTTTATGAGTCACGCGGCAGGCCTGAAAACCGGGGCCGCAACCGATCCGTAACCTGCGTCGCGGAGTTGTCACAAATCCGCGCCCTCCGTCATGCCAACGCAACCGAAACGTCAGTTGTTGGTGCGCAGGTCGGGGGTATAACGGCCCGCGTCTCGGCGCACTGTTCGCGCCTGCCCGCCCCGGCGTCCGGCGTGCGGCATTGCCCGGGACCGCGCAAACCAAAACCCGAAACGCCTCATGCCGTCCCCGAACATGAAATCCACCGTCTCCCGTTCCCAGGTCCTCCGCAGTCTCCTTGCCTGTGTGACCGCTGCCACGCTGGCGCAGCCCCCGCTTGCGCACGCCGCCCAGCCACCCCCCCACCGCATTGCCGCGGCCAATCTCGAAGTCATCCAGAACGACACCGGCAACACGGTGAACTCGGTGACCGTCACCGCCACTCTCTCCATCAATGACCTTCGGGTGCGCCCCGGTTCCAATCGCGGCGACTACAACATCCAGGTGGGCGACGATGGTGCGGACGATCTGGCCTTGGGATTGCCCATCGTGGCGATTTCCGAGAACGGACGGGACAATGGTGAATTGCCGGATGAACAGCCGAACTACGCGGCCCCCGCGTTTGACGGCGGGGCCAACGGCTACTGGGCCGTCATCCAGGACCTCACCTCCAGCCGCGCCGAGGTCAATTTGAACTGCGCCGTCGGGTTCTTTCGCTATACCGACTGGCTGTGCGGCTGGGCGCGCAATTCCAACGGGGTCAATGGGGCCACGAACAACCTGCTGACCGCCTCGCCCGGGCTTATCTTGGGCACGCACTTCCGCGGCATCAGCAACGGCCGCTCCCGCGTGGACCTGCGTGATTTCGGCATCTACTCGACCAACTCGGGCGTGCTGCTCGTCAATCACGCCAAAAACGAGGGCAACTATGCCACCGCCCAGGTCAACACCACCGGTGCCACGGCAGGCACCTGGGAAATCTGGTGCAAGGACAACTTCGGTAACGGCAACTCGCTGGAGCAGGACCCCGTCGCCTTCGTCTTTATCCCCAAAACGAACACCCTCGTGGTCTCAGGGCGGTTCGGGCTGGATGACACCGGCACCAACGCCGTTATCCTCCTCCACAGCGGCGCGGCACCTGAGTTTTCCATCACCAATTTCGCCCCGGGTCGCTATCGGCTCACCATCCCCTCCGGCTCGCCAAGCGCGGGCGTGCTGCTCGTCTCCTCGGAAACCGCTGGCCAGAGCACCTCGGGCTTCGACAACACCGTTAGTTACCAGGCCGACGGCAACTCCTGGATCATCGAGCACCGTGACGTGAACCCCTTCCCCCCACAGCTCGAAGCCACCACCAACCAGCCCGTCGCCTCCTTCGTCTATATTCCCGCCGCCACCGCCGGCGTGGCGGTCACGCCCACCAACACCCTGGTCACCACGGAATTCGGGTTGACCGCCAGTTTCAGCGTCGAACTGGACCTGGCTCCGACCAACGATGTCACCCTCACTTTCACCAGCAGCAATCCCGCCGAGGGCGCCCTTTCCACCAGCTCGCTCACGTTCAACGCGACCAACTGGAACGTGCCCCAGGTGGTGACGATCACCGGCCAGGACGACGCGCTGGCCGACGGCAATCAGCCCTACTCCATCGTCTTTGATCCGGTGGTCAGCGGAGACGCCCGCTACTCCGGAATGCTCGTTCCGGCGCTGAGCGCGGTGAACGTGGACGACGAAACCTTCGGCATCACCGTCACCCCCACCAACGGGCTGACCACCACCGAGGGCGGCGGCACCGCCACCTTCAAGGTCTTCCTGAATCGCGCCCCGTCGGATGATGTGACCATCGGCCTCAGTTCCGGAACCCCCGCCGAGGCGACCGTCGCCCCGGCCAGTCTCACCTTTACCCCCGCCGACTGGAATACGCCCCAGACCGTCACCGTGACCGGCGTGGACGATTTCCGCGTGGACGGAGCGAAGCCGTTCCTGATTGTCACCGCGCCCGCCACCAGCGCGGACCCGAACTACGCGGGCGTGAATCCCGCCGATGTCACCGGCTTCAACCTCGACAATGATGCCCCCGCCATTCTCTACAGCGCGCAATCGCTGACGGTCGCCGAGGGGGGAACGACCAACTACTCGGTCGTCCTGGCCACCGAGCCGGACACCAACGTCACCATCACCATCACCACCAGCGCTGCCGGCGTCGCGACGGTCAGCCCCGGGGTGCTCACCTTCACGCCTGCCAATTGGAATGTGCCGCAGGTCGTGACCGTCTTCGGCACGGACAACTTCCTGGTGGACGGCTCCGCCAGTTTCCTGATCACCAACCTGGTGGCCAGCACGGATCCGCTCTACGCGGACTTCGCCGGGGCGCGGCTGATCTCCGGCGTCCGCCTCGACAATGAAACCTCGCTCGTGCTTCCGTCGGGCGACACGTTCTTCGGGCTGGGCATGCCGCCCATCGGCCTCGACGGCCAGGCCCGCGTCGAAGATGTGGACGCGGTCAACTACGACGGCGGCTCCCTGACCGTGTTGCTGGCGACCAACGGCACCGCCGCGGACGTGCTCGGCATTCGTGCGACCGGTGCCGGCCCCGGACAGATCGGCGTCAGCGGCACCGACGTCACCTACGGCGGCGTCACCATGGGCACCTGGACCGGCGGCACCGGATTGGTTCCGCTGGTGATCACCCTGAATACCAACGCCACGGTTCCGGCGGTCCAACAACTCGTCCGCAACCTGACTTTCTCGACGCCCGCCGCGGGTGCCTCGCTGGCCACCCGCTCGGTTCGCCTCACGCTGGATGACGGCTTGGGTGGGCCGGTGGACGCCGTGAAACTCGTCAACGTGGGCGCGCTCCGGCTCACCCAGTATCAGGAGGGCGGCGACAACGGCTACGGGCCGTATTTCGGTGCCGGCGACATTGCCCTCTCCGAGGTCGGTGCCAGCACGCCCTGGCCCATCGGCCGCAACGCCACCGAGGGTTTGCTCATGGACTGGCCGGACGGCGGCACCCCCAACGAATCGCAGGTGTTGCTGCGCTTCGACGACTTTGTCGGCACCAACTTCTGGCAGGTGCCCAGCAACGCAGTGATTGTCGCGGCCGAACTCCTGATCAACATCAACAACACCGGCGACGGCGCGCGCTTCTACCGCATGTTGATTCCGTGGGACGCGGATAACGACACCTGGAACAGCCTGGGCGACGGCGTGCAGCAGGACGATGTCGAGTCGCGCTCCGTGTATGAGTCACAGTTGGGCGTGGAAGACGGCAGCGGCGCCACCGGGGTCGGCATCGTCAGCGTCGGCGTGACGGCCGACGTGCAAGCCTGGGTCAACGGCGAAACCAATTACGGCTGGGTGATGAAGGGCTGGCCGCTCCGCACCGACGGCACCGCGTTCAGTCCGTCCGAAGCGCCGGATGTCTGGCTCCGCCCGCGCCTGCGCGTGTTCTGGCTGCCCGCCGGTTACGCTACGGCGAGCTTCCAGCAGGGCGTCAACGGCTACACCGGCACGCGGGATGCCAACGTTCAACAGCACAACCCGGATCTAAACTTCTCCGCCTCCCTCTCCGTCAGCGTGGACGATGCGGACGTGGGCGGCACCAACACCACGCAGGCCCTGCTGTGGTTCCAGGACATCATCGGGAGTGGCACGAACCAGGTTCCCCCGGGGGCCCTCATCCACGCCGCCGTGCTCGAACTCTTCAGCACGGGTTCGGACGCGATGGGCGACGGCGGCACCTTCCACGCGATCCTCCAGCCGTGGGATCCCGCCACCACCACTTGGAATCTCTGGGACAATGGCGTGCAGGCCGACGGCCTCGAAGCGGCCATCACCCCGACCGCCGTCGCTGGAAACCCCAGCCTGAATCCGGATGTGCAGGGCACTTTGAACTCGTTCCTGGTCACCAGCGATGTCCAAGCATGGGCTAGTGGCACGCGGACCAACTATGGCTGGGCCATCCTCCCGTGGCCCGGCGGGGCCAACGGCTGGTTCAGCCGCTCGTCTGAATTCAACAGCTTGGTGGACCCGCTCAAGCCGGAAGCCGAGCGTCCCCGTCTCCGCGTGTATTACACCCCCGGAGCGGTGGCGACCGCAGCGGTGCTCCAGAAGCCGGTGCCCGGTCCGGGCAACCTCCAAGTCCCCTTTACCGGCACGGCAAACATGACCTACACGGTCGAACGCGCCAGCAGCCCGACGGGACCGTGGCTCCCGCTGGGCACGGCCACCGTCGCCACCAACGGCACCGCCACATTCACCGACCTCGCGCCGCTGCCGGGCGCCGCGTTCTACCGCGTGGTGCATCCGTGACGAAATGATTGGACCGGGCGGGGGCCGTTGTCGGCTCCCGCCCGGTTCTCACAACCGCAATCTTTCACTCTGCCTTCTCACTCACGTCGAAATGAAATCAATCCGCTTCCTTCGTCCCTCCGGCTTCACACTCATTGAATTGCTGGTCGTCATTGCGATCATTGCCATTCTGGCTGCCATGCTTCTCCCCGCTTTGGGCAAGGCCAAAACCAAGGCCCAGCGCATTGGCTGCATCAGCAACCTCAAGCAACTTGGCCTCGGCGCGACGCTCTACGCGCAGGACAACAACGGTCACCTAACCGCGCCGAGCTGGGCGCCCACCGGTTACACCCCTACCAGTTACTCCGACCGCAGCGGCTCGGACGACGACCTCACCTGGCTGCATCCCAACTACATCGCGCCGCTCAAGAGCTACACCTGCCCGGCCACCTGGCACACCGTCCGCCCCAACACCGAGCGCAAGCCCTTCTCCACCGAGACCTATGTCATTGACCTCGTGGACAACGCCGTCAACAAGCGCGCCAACGGCACCAGCTACGAGGTCTTTGGCACGTTTTCCGAAGTCGTCAACGGCAGCACCGTTGCGGTCAAAAAGACGGAGAAGACCGTCAACTCCAAGGTCATCACCCGCTACTCCGCCGCCCTCGGCCAGCGGCCCGGCCCCTCCAACATCCTCCTGATGCTGGACGGCGACGACACCGCCACCGGCAACCTGGGCAGCCGCAACAACAACTGGCCCGACGCCGAGGACAACCACGGTGCCGAAGGCACGAACATGAACTTTGCCGACGGCCACGCGCGCTGGATCAAAAAACGCGAGTATCTGCACGTGCTGAACTTCAGCCAGGACTCGAACAACCGCGAACCCGGCACCTGAACCACTTTCTCCCCCCGGGCCACGAAAAAGCACGAGACGGCCAACAGCAACCGGTCATTAGTTGCCGTGGACGTAATTCGCGGTTTACCGGCCCAGTTTCCCATGAACAAACTCATCCCGCTCGCCGTTGCGCTGGTGGCGCTCGCGACATCCACTTCCGCCCACGAGGCGCCGCGCTGGCGCAAGGCCATTGCGCTCCCGGACATTCCCGGTTACGTCACCCTCAAATGCGACTTCCACATCCACACCGTCTTTTCCGACGGTCTGGTCTGGCCGACGGTCCGCGCCGAAGAGGCCTGGCGCGAGGGCCTGGACGCCATCGCCATCACCGACCACATCGAGCACCAGCCCCACAAGGCCGACATGGTGAAAAACCACAACCGGAGCTACCAGCTCGCCAAAGGGCTGGGCGACGACCTGCGTGTGATGGTGATTGCCGGGTCCGAAATCACCCGCGCCATGCCGCCCGGCCACCTCAACGCGATCTTCCTCACCAACGCTGCGCCGCTCGAGACCGAACGCTGGCGCGACGCGATTGATGCCGCCCACCAACAGGGCGCGTTTCTGTTCTGGAATCATCCCGGCTGGGAACGGCAGTTGAGCAACGGGGTGGTTCGCTGGTATCCCGAACACACGGAGTTGCTCGAGGCCGGCAAACTGCACGGCATCGAGGTCGTCAACGGACGCGAGTATTACCCAGAGGCGCACCGCTGGGCGCTGGAGAAGAACCTGGCGATGTTGAGCAACTCCGACATCCACCAGCCGATGCACATGGATTACCAGCTTCACACCGACGACCACCGCCCCGTGACCCTCGTGTTCGCCCGCGAACGCTCGCCCGCCGCCCTCAAGGAAGCTCTGTTTGCCCGGCGCACCGCCGTCTATGCCGCCAACCGCCTGATCGGGCGCGAGGAATTTCTCCGCCCTATCTTCGAGCGTTCGGTGGCCCTGGACCGCGCGGCGATCAAACTTCCGCCCCGCAAGGCCATGCTCGTGCAAGTCAGCAACTCTTCCGATATGGCCTACCAACTCGAGCTTGTCGCCGCCCCGGCCGGGTGCGCGGCCCCCAAACGCCTCACCCTGCCCGGCCAGCGCACCGCCCTGCTCGAACTCAAGGCCGCTGCCGAAAACGAAACGGGCACCGCTGGCACGGCGCTCACCTATCGCGTCACCAACCTTCTCATCGCGCCGGGCGAGCCGTTGGTGGTCAATCTGCCACTCACCATCACACCGCCGGCCAGATAAACGCACGCCGCTGGTTGGGCCGACTGTGGCAAAGGGGTAATAACTCGCCGCCCTGGCAGGTTTGGGGTTGGGTTGACACACCTGTTTTCAGGACTTGGATCTGCAAACCATGAACGGCCATCGGCCACAACTTCTGATCGCCGTCGCGATGGCGGGACTGCTGACCAGTTCGATGCTGGGCGCCACGCCGCTTGTCATCGCCCACCGGGGGGCCAGCGGCTACTTGCCGGAGCACACCCTGGAAGCCAAAGCCCTCGCTCACGCGCAGGGGGCCGATTTCCTGGAACAAGACCTCGTGCTCTCTCGCGACGGCGAGGTCATCGTCCTCCATGACCTCTACCTGGACGCCGTAACTGACGTGGCGGAGCGGTTTCCCGGGCGGCAACGTGAGGACGGACGTTTTTACGCCCTCGACTTCAGCCTGGCCGAATTGCGCCAGTTGCGCGTCCGGGAGCGGGTGCGCCTGGAGGACGGCCAGCCCGCCTTTCCGCGCCGATTTAATTCCGATGCGCGGCTGTTTCGGCTGCACACATTCGGGGAGGAAATCGAGTTCATTGCCGGACTCAACCGCACGACGAGCCGAACCGTCGGCCTCTGCCCGGAAATCAAATCGCCCGCATGGCACCTCCGCCAGGGCCGCGACCTCAGTCGCGCTGTGCTCGATGTGCTGGCCCGCCACGCCGCCGCTTTTCCCTCCAACCGCGTCATTCTCCAGTGCTTCGACACCAATGAGGTGCGCCGCCTCCGCCAGGAACTCCACTACAACGGCCGCCTCCTGCAACTGTTCACGTTGGAAGAGGCAAACTCGTTGGATGCGGCGCGGCTGCGCGACCTCGCGGCGGTGGCGGATGGTCTGGGTCCCCCGCTCGGGGCGGTCGTGCGGTGGAATGAGGAGGGCCAACCAACCGTCGCCCCGCTGGTTCCCCTGGCCCACTCCGCCGGGTTGGAGATCATTCCTTACACCCTCCGGGCCGACGCCCTGCCGGTCGGTGCCCGTTCGGAAAAAGCCGTCCTGGAAGTGTTGTTCCAAGAGGCTCGGGTGGCCGGGGTGTTCACCGATTTCCCGGATCGGGCGGTCGCCTTTCGCGGATCGGGCGGGATGCGTTGAATTTCATCGCCGTTCCGCCTCGCCGGTCATCGGCACAAAGCGCACGGGGAACACCCTTTCGCGCTCCAACTGGCCACCACGCTTGCGGCACAGGATCAATTCCTGATACGGCCCCGCGTTGACAGGAATCACCAGCCGCCCGCCCTCCTTCAACTGCTCGACCAGCGGGGCGGGCACGTCGTCCGGCGCGCAGGTGACGATGATGGCGTCAAACGGCGCCGCCTCGGGCCAGCCGCGGTAGCCGTCGCCGACGCGCACCTGCACGTTCGTGTAACCCAGCCGGTCCAGCGTGGCCGCCGCCGCGCGGCCCAGCGGTTCGACGATCTCGATTGTGAACACTTCGGCCACCAGTTCCGCCAGCACCGCTGCTTGGTATCCCGAGCCGGTGCCGATTTCCAAAACCCGGTCGCCGGGCTGCGGCTCGAGCCGCTCGGTC
>JBKBTZ010000247.1:0-2674 GCA_046290825.1 Limisphaerales bacterium | reverse complement strand
CAATTTTCCCCTGCCGCGCCAGCGCGGTGAGGTCCTTGCCGTATTTTTCGAGCGCCTGAAATTTGTCCTCCGGGTTGGGGTCGGTGACGCGCTGGTTGCCGCGCAACTCGGCCAGCGCCTTGAGCACGGCGTCGCGATTCAACCCCGCGCCTTGCAGGAGCTTCTTGAACGACCCTTCTGCCACATCCAGCAGGCCGAGCAGCAAATGTTCGGTGCTGATGTAGTCATCCTTGAGTTTGCCCGCCTCCGCCTCGGCCTGTTCGAGGGCGAGCTTGAAGGTGTTGCCCGCGAAAACGTCCACCGCCCCCTGCACCTTGTGCCGCCGCGCGAGTTCCTTCTTGAGGTTCTCCTCCAGCCGGGCGCGGGCCACGCCGAGCTTGTCCAACAACTCCGGCACCAGGCTGTCCGGCTGCTGCACCAGGGCCAGCAGCAGGTGTTCGCCGTCGAGTTCCTGATGCGAATGCTCGCGGGCCAGCCGCTGCGCGGATTGCAGGGCTTCCTGGGATTTGATCGTCAATCGTTCCATGTTCATAAGCGGGCGAAGCGAACCGCCAGAACTCCCGGGGTTCCCTCCACCTTCCTTCAACACAAGACATGCCAGCCAAGACAGGGGCAAACGGCCCCAAAACGGCCCGTTTTTCGTTGTTGGTGAGACAGGGAGTGTGACAGGACTGTGCCAGTTCTGCGATTGGTGGAACAATTTGCCCCAGTGCCCGGCCGCTTTTCCCCGCCTCACGGCGATGCGCACGGACGCGGCGGCTGCCGCACCGCAGCGGCGCTCTGCCCAGGCGCCGCTACGAGGGCGTAGCGCAGGTTTCTCAACCTGCCGTATCGCCGACTTCCCAGTCGGCGGAGCGATCCGAACTTTGCCCAGGTTCCGTGAAGAATGAGGGCGCTGGGTAGGCGGGAGTCGCTGCGGACGGGGACGTCCGCGCGCCGTTGGCGCGGAGACCGACTAATCCGAGCGGAAGTAGTCGTCGCTCATGGCCACCCGTGCGTCCTCGAATTGCCGGTTCGGGCCGGCGGAGCGGATGAGGACCTCGTTCTGCGCGAAGTAGATTTTCAGCGGGGTGCCCCACGGGTCCACGATTTCGCCCTTGGCGTTGAGTTGCGAATCCTTGACGGCGAGGATCATGAGTTTTTTCTCGTTGTTGCCCTCGCGGATGGCGCGGGCGATCTCGGCGTTGCTGCCGGAGGGATACTTGCCCACGATCTGCTTGTATTTGTGAAAGGCCTCGAAGAGCGCGTCCACTTCGGCGCTGAGAATGCGCTGATTGCGGGCGGCCTGCCATTGGCGGAATTCGAGGTAGCCCCACAATGAGACACCCAGGACGGCCAGGATGGCCAGGACCAGGGCAACCCGGCGGATTTTCGGCATGAGTTCTTCCATGCCGCGTGAATCATGCATTTTCTTTGCCAGCCGGAGGCGGGGCGGTGCTGGCGCGGACGAGCAGTTCGGCGGGCAGACGGCGGGAGGCGGGCTTCTCGCCGCGGAGGAGTTGTTGCATCAGGTCCATCGCGGCCATGCCGAGGTGGAATTTGGGCTGGCGGACGGTGGTCAGCGGCACGCGAAAATGTTCGCTGAGGAGGATGTTGCCAAAGCCGGTCACCGAGATGTCGTGAGGAACGCGATAGCCCTGTTGGAGCAGGGTCTCGATGCAGCCGGCCGCGACGAGGTCGTTGACGCACTGAATGGCGGTGGGGAGGACGCCCTCGTTGAGCATCTGGAGCGTGGCCTTCGCGCCGTCCTCGATGGTGCGGCCGGCTTGAAACAGGAGGCGGTCGTCCACGTCGAGGTCACGCTCGCGCAGGGCGCGGCGATAGCCCTCGAAACGCTCCCGCGTCCACGGCGTCACGGGCGGGCCGGCCAGGAAGGCGATGCGGCGGTGGCCGAGGTCGAGCAGGTGTTTGGTGACGGCATGGCCGCCGGCGAGGTCGTCACATTCCACGTTCGCGAATCCCTCGCAGAAGGGGGCGCGGTGGCCAAGCAGGACGACGGGGGTGCCGCGCTCGCGGAGTTCGCGGTAAAGGCGGTCCTCGCTGGCCAGCCGGTAGGCGGGGGCGATGAACAGGCCCTCGACGCGGCGGGCGAGGAGCCGTTGGAGGCATTGCGTCTCCCGTTCGGGCTGGTGGTGGGTGTGGGCCAGCAGCACGTCATACCCGAGTTCCTGCGCGCGCTGCTCGAGGGCGAGGACGACGCGGGAGAAGACCGGGTTGGTGAGGGAGGCGACGACGATGCCGAGCAGTTTGGTGGAGCGGGTCCGCAGGCACTGCGCGGAGGTGTCGGGCACGTAGCCCATCTGCCGGGCCAGTTGTTTGATGCGCTCGCGGGTGGCGGCGGAGACATCCGGCGCGTCGCGCAGCGCCTTGGACACGGTCATGATGGAGACGCCTGCCTGCGCCGCGATGTCTTTCAGCCGGACCATGAGTGCGAGGGGGTTGAGGGTTACAACGAGGTGCCGCGCCAGTGCAGCTTGCGGCGGAGCGCTTCGGCAAACGAACTGCCCGCGAGGTGCATCAGGCGCACGGTGTGGGCGGCACGGCGGACGCGCAGCCGCTGCCCGCGGTCCAGTTCGGCGACGCCCTCGCCGTCTGCGCTCAGCACGGTGGCCGGGGCGGGCGTGCCCACGGTGACCTCGATGCGGGCGCGGCCCGGCAGGATGAGGGGCCGGTT
>JBKBTZ010000246.1:0-2675 GCA_046290825.1 Limisphaerales bacterium | reverse complement strand
GGCCAGGTTGGCCGTTCCACCAAAACGAGCTGCACGGTTCCGGTTTAGACCCGGATCGTTGCAAGAAATTTGAGCATTCTCATCAATCAGGTGGCGCGCCGCGACGCGGGACCCCTCACCCCTTCCCTTCCCCCATCCGATGGGGAGGGTGGCCGGAGGCCGGGTGAGGGGCGTCGGGCGTTTTGCCGCACTACAAAATTTGGGGAAACGCGCTGGCCAGCTACAACAGTGGGCTGGTATGGGGGGAAGCCATTTTCTGCCCAAAGGCACGACAGTCCGGCGTCCCTCCGGGACGCAACTTGCCTTGGACACCAGACGAGCCACTGCGTGGCTGGCTAATCTCCAGCGTCGCTTTGCGACAGAGGCTGCCCCCCGTCTTTCTGCCTCCGCTGAGGCTGCGGCGGACGAGTCGGCCACCCTGGTCCACCTGATGGAGGCGCTGCCGCCGTTACGGCTACAGAAGTAGTGAGACCGCTCTCATTTCTGGCGTCGTGCTGCGACCGAGGCTGACCGGGCATTTCGAGAGGTGCCTTTCTTACCGGCGGCGGCGAGCGTTGAGGCGGTCGCGCAGGAAGGTGTCCTCGGGGGCCTGCTGCCAGGCGGTGAGCCAGAGGTCGCCCAGAAACTGCCCGGCCTCGAGCAGGCGGTCGGTCAGGAACGCGCGGCCGCGTCGCCCTTCCTCGCCGTTGCCGCTGAACGCGCCCTCCTTGTCGAGCTGGTAAAGCGGTTCGACGAGTTTCCAGTTGGCCTCGATGAAGCGCAGGGCGGCAGGAAAGACTTCGTCCGGCGTGGCGGGGCGGCCGTTGAATTCGAGCGGGCGGGCCGGGCGAAGGCGAGGGCGCAGTTCCTCGAGCGTGGGGATGCCCACCTTGTTGAGATAGCCGCCGTCAATCCACTGGTGAAGGGAGGCGTTGGTGGCGTAGCCGTTGGGGTTCGGGCCGACCCAGCCGTGATGATGTTTGGTGGTGTGCAGGGGCTGGGAGGCGTCGCCCGCGAAGTGGCCCATCACGCCCATGACGTAAACGATGTTGGCCTGCGCGTTGGCGATTTCGTCGCCGGTGCCGCCGTAATCCTGATAGGCCTTGAGGTAGGAGAAGCCGGATTTCAGGCGGCCCTGATATTCGGCGATGGTCCACGGCAGCAGGCCAACCAGGGCGCGGGTGCGGTCCTTGTCCCTGGCCGGGTCCACGAAGGGCACGGTGTCGGGGCGGGCAAAGCGGTTGGTGGCGAGGTGGGTGATGAATTCGTAACGGAGCGGCGGGGTGGTCTCGAGGGTCAGCCCGTGTTGGAAGAGTTCCTCGAGGTCTATGTAGTGGTCCGGGCCGTTGTGGTGGCGTAACGGGAGGTCGGGCGAATTGCGCCAGCGGTCGGCTTCCCCGCCGAGGAAGGCGATGCGTTCGGCGGCCGCCGGGGTGAAGACGAACGCGGGGAAGTTCGTGGGCAGCGAGGCGAGGGCGATTTCGTTGATGAGCCGGTGCCCTTCGTAGTCCCAGGCGCGGGCGGCAGGAACGAGCAGGAGGAATGCGGCCAGGGTGGCGGCGAGGCGGGCGGGAGCGAAAGCGGGAGCGGGGGCGTGGGGTTCCGCAGAAGCGACGATGAAATGGCGCATGGGCGAATCTAAGCTGGCCACGTTGGGGGGCGAAAAGCAAAATCCCGGCAACTTTTTCCCGGCGCGTTGGGAATTCCGGCGGACGCACCGTCCGCCGCGCCCGGGGTTCCGGCATGACGATCATCACCGATCCGCGCTGCACGCATTACGCCACGCCCGGCCATCCCGAGCGGCCCGAGCGCATCACCGCCACCGTGGCGCGGTTGCGCGAGCAAACACACCTGCCCCTGCGCTGGGCGGAACCTGCGCCGGTGCCGGAGGCGGCGTTGCACCGCGCCCACATTGCGCGGCATCTTCACCGGCTGCATCAGCCGCGGGATTTTGATGCCGACACAGCGTATCACCCGGGGATTTACGACCGGGCGGTGGCGTCGGTGGGCGGGGCGTTGCGGGCGCTGGAGTGTGCGCTGGCGGGCGAGCCGAATTTCAGCCTGATGCGGCCGCCCGGCCATCACGCCACGGCGACGCAGGCGATGGGGTTTTGTTATCTCAACAGCATCGCCATCGCCGCGCTCGAGGCGCACGCGCGCACCGGGAAGAAGGTGGCCGTGTTCGACTTCGACGTGCATCACGGCAACGGCACGGAGGACATTCTGCATCACCGGCCGGGGGTGGCGTTTTTCTCGGTTCACCAGTCGCCGTGCTACCCGGGGACGGGGCTGTGGCATCGCGGGGAGAACTGTTTCAACTACCCCGTCGCGCCGGAGACGCCGCGCGCGGAATACCGGGATGAACTGCGCCGCGCCCTGGATGACCTGGCGGCGTTCGGCCCGGACCTCATCGGAGTGAGCGCGGGGTTCGATGCGTATGTGGGCGATCCCATCGCGCAGGAAACGCTCGAAGCGGAAGATTTTGAATGGCTCGGGGGTGAACTGCGCGCGCTGGGCCGGCCGCTGTTCAATGTGCTCGAAGGCGGCTACAGCGACGACCTGCCGGAGCTGATTCTCGCCTACCTCTGCGGGATTGCGGGGCGTTGAACCCGAATTACCGAGTTGGCCGGGGACAGAAATTGGGGGGAACGGGCAACTTGCCCGTTCCGCGCGGCAACTGGCCGCGCGGTCGGTCA
>JBKBTZ010000245.1:0-2724 GCA_046290825.1 Limisphaerales bacterium | reverse complement strand
CTTGCCGTATTTCGCCGTCGGTGCCGCCCTGAGCGTGCTGCTGCTGGTGGTCAATGAATACGTGGTGCCCGCCACTGACGACCGCGCCGAGGCCGTGCGGGCGGGCGGCGACACCCAGCGCGTCGAGGTCACGCATCTCGGCCTCGACAACCCCACGGAGCATCGCTACTGGCAAATTGGCGCGTTCCATCTCGTCACCGGCGAAATGCGCCAGCCGCAGGTGAGCTGGCGCGGGGCCGACGGCGAATGGTGGCTGTTCGCGGCCCGCGCCTGGTTCACCAATGGCGTGTGGGCCTTCGCCGACGCGCGGACATTCCACCGCCCGCCCGGCGCGAGCTACCAGGTGCCGGTGACCGACGTGCCGTTGCTCGTCATGACCAACTTCACAGAATCGCCCGAGTTGTTCCGCGCCGAGCACCGCATCAGTTCGCGGCTGCGCACCTTCAAAAGCCGCAAGACGGACATTCCCGTGGCCGACCTGCTGGCGTATTTCCAGCGCAACCCCGACCTGCCCGCGCGCGACCATGCCCGCCTGCACACGATGCTGCACGGGCGGCTGGCCTCTCCGTGGACCTGCCTCGTCGTGGTGTTGATCGCCGTGCCCTTCGGCGCGCCGGCCGGGCGGCGGAATGTGTTCGTGGGCGTCGCGGGCAGCATCTTCCTCTGCTTTGCCTATTTGTTCCTGCAACAATCCAGCCTGGCGCTCGGCACCGGCGGTTTTCTGCCACCGTGGGTGGCCGCGTGGCTGCCGAACGCGATGTTCGCCGGCACGGGCGCGTGGCTGATCCACCGGCTACGTTGACGCCATGAACGACGCGCTTGCCGAACTCCAGGCCCGGCACGACCGGCTGGCGCTGCTCTACCAGGTCAGCCAGACGCTGCACTCGACCCTCGAACCCGAGGCCGCGCTCGAACTCATCGTCACCGAGGCCGTGCGCGCGGTGCGAGCGACGAGCGGCTCGGTTGTGCTCGTCAACCCCGCCACGCGCCAGCTCGAGATCCAGGCCGCCGTCGGCCTGCCCGAGCAGGTGAAGCGGCTCCGGCTCCGCGTGGGCGAGGGCATCACCGGCTGGGTGGCGCGCACCGGCCAACCCGCGTTGATTACGGATACCACGCAGGATCCGCGCTATGTCTCCGTCTCGCCCGACATCCGGTCCGAACTGGCCGTGCCCCTCGAGGTCAACGGCGAGGTGCGCGGTGTGTTGAACGTGGACGCCACCGCGCCCGGCGCGTTCACCGCCGCCGACCAGGAACTGCTCCAGGAGCTGGCCCGCCAGGCCGCCGCCGTCATCCGCAACACCTGGCTCTACGAACAACTCCGCCAGAAGGCCCGGCTCTTCGAGGCGCTCACCCACGTCAGCCGCGCCATCGCCTCGGCGTTGAATCTCGACGACGCCCTCCACGCCATCACCCGCGAGGCCCGCGAGTTGATGCGCGCCAAGGTGTGCTCGCTGATGCTGCTCGATGCCACCGGCGAATGGCTCGACCTCCGCGCCTGTCATGGCGCGGGCGAAACCTACCGCAACAAGCCCCGGCTCGCCGTCAACGACAGTTTCCTCGGTGTCGTCGTTCGCCGCCGCAAACCGCTCCAGCTCGCCAACGTGCAGAACGCCGGCGAATACCAGAACGTGGACGTGGCCCGGCGTGAGGGGCTGGTCTCGCTCCTCAGCGTGCCGCTGCTGCAAGGGGGGCGGGCGCTCGGCGCATTGAGCGTTTACACCGGCCAGCAATATAGCTTCTCGAACGACGAAATCCGCATCCTCACGCTGTTTGCCGAGCTGTCCGCCATCGCCCTCGAACGCGCCCGCCTTTACGAGCGCGTCGTGGACGTCGAGGAACACCTCCGCCAGAACGAGAAGCTCTCCGCCCTCGGCCTGCTCGCCGCCGAGGTGGCGCACGAAATCCGCAATCCGCTCACGGTGATGAAAATGCTGTATCACTCGCTGGACCTGCGGTTCCCGCCGGACGACCCCCGCGCCACCGACGCGCGCATCGTGGGTGAGAAGATGGACCATCTGAACCGCATCGTGGAGCAGGTGCTTGCGCTGTCCCGCACCGCCGAGCCGCAGCTTGCGCCGGTCGCGCCCGCCCCGCTCATCGAGGAACTTGGTTTGCTCCTGCGCCACAAGCTTAAGAACGCCGGCATCGAGTGGCGGTTGGAATGTGACCCGGCCACGCCGCGGGTCCGGGCCGACGAAACGCAGTTGGAGCAGGTGTTCCTGAACCTTGCGCTGAACGCCATCGAGGCGATGCCCGACGGGGGCAGCCTCACCATCCGCACCCGCCCGGTGACGGACGCCGTGGAAATCGAATTTGCCGACACGGGGCGCGGCTTGTCGGAGGAGGAATGTCGGGGCGCGTTCAAGTCCTTCCTGCGGACCACCAAACGCAAGGGCACCGGGCTGGGGCTGGCGATTGTGGGTCGCATCATCGAGGCGCATCACGGCACCGTGAGCGCGCGCTCGCAACCCGGTGCGGGCACCACCATCACACTCCGCCTGCCGACGGCTTGAGGGAGTAGGGCGGAACGTAGGCCTTGCCGGGCGGGACGCACAGACCCCTGCGTGCCACCGAAGAACACGACACGGCGCGAGCGGAAGTAGTGCTGCGGGCACAGGACCCTCTGCGCCTTGTGCAACGGAGCGCGGATGTCCTCATCCGCAGCGGCGTGGCCGTTCGTGGGGCTAAGGCGCCGGAGACCAACGGCTATTTGCCAACCGGAGA
>JBKBTZ010000244.1:0-2789 GCA_046290825.1 Limisphaerales bacterium | reverse complement strand
GGCCGCGCTCGCCGCGCCGAAGCTGTTGTTTGAGACGGTGAAGGATTACGTAGTGCCCGAGTTTTTCCCGGCCCCGAACCATACCCAGTTGCGCACGCTCATCAAAGGGGCCGTGGCCGAGCCGGCCGGGCCGGGCGTCATCCGTCTCAAACAGGTGCGCGTGGAGCGGTTCCTCGAGGATGGCCGCCGCGAACTGCTCATCGAGACGCCCGAGTGCTACTACCACCTCGAAGCCCAGGAACTGACCTCCGCCAGCCCCGTCACCGCCCGCTCCGGCGACGATCGTTACCGGCTGGCCGGCGTGGGCTTCCGGTTTGTCTATCGCGGCACGAACTCAACCCTGACCTTGTCGAATCAGGTCCGCACCACCATCGTGGGGCTTGGGCACGGCCCGTTGAAACCATGAAACACCTACTGCCGCTGTTGCTGCTGGTTCTGGGGCTGGCTCCGCTCATCGCGCGCGCCGCAGAACCAGGCCCCGAGGCCGAAACCCACATCGCCTCCGACTCGGTCGAGTTCGACATGAAAACCCGCCTCGCCGTCTATCGCGGCAACGTGACCGTGACCGACCCGCGCATCGCGCTGACCTGCGAATTCCTGACCGCCAAAGTCCTCGACAGCGGACAGGTCGAGCGCATCGTGGCGGAAACCAACGTCGTGGCCACCATCGTCACCAACAACACCACATTCACCGTCACCGCCGCCAAGGCCACCTACACCTACCAGGTCAGCGCCACGGCCACCAACCAGACCCTCGAACTCACCGGCCTGCCCGCCCCGAAAATCACCTGGCCGCAGGAGGACGTCTCCCCGCCGCGCACGAACGAGTTCACCGCCCGCCGCATCCTCTGGGACCTCGCCAACGAACGCCTCACCGCGGAGGAACATCGCGGCGTGTTCCCGGACTTCCAGGCGCTGCGCCAGCGCAACCGCGCGGCCACCAACGCGCCCCCCGCCGCCCAGCCATGAGCGATTCCGCCCCCAACGGCGCGCTGCTCGCCACCGACCGGCTGGTCAAGCAATACCGCGACCGCCGCGTGGTGGATGGCGTTTCCCTGACGGTCAACGCGGGCGAAATCGTTGGCCTGCTGGGCCCGAACGGCGCGGGCAAGACGACCTCGTTCAACATGGTCGTCGGTGTCGTCCGCCCGGACGAGGGCCGCGTGACGTTCGCCGGCCAGGACATCACGCGGCTGCCGATGCACGAACGCGCCCGGCGCGGCATTGGTTATCTCACGCAGGAACCCAGCGTGTTCCGCAAGCTGACCGTGCGGGAGAACATCCTCGCCATCCTCGAAACCTGCGCGATTGACCGCGCGGAACGCGAACTGCGTCTCAAATACCTGCTCGAGGAACTCGACCTGACGCGCCTGGCCGACAGCAAGGCCTACACCCTGAGCGGCGGCGAGAAGCGCCGGCTCGAAATCACCCGCGCCCTCGTCACCAGCCCCAAGCTCCTGCTGCTCGACGAGCCGCTCGCCGGTATTGACCCCATCGCCCAATACGAGGTCGGCAAAATTGTCCGCCGCCTCAAGGAGCGCGGTCTGGGCATCCTCATCACCGACCATTCCGCCCGCGAAATGCTCAAGCTGGTGGACCGCGCCTATCTCATCCATCAGGGCAAGGTCGTCTATGAGGGCAGCGCCGAGGTGATGGTGAACGATCCCAAGGCGCGCGAAATCTATCTCGGACCGGAATTCAACATGTAACCCGCCCCAACCCGCCGTCGCCATGCAACGCGAAACCGTCACCGTCGAGAGCTTTTACACCAAGCACGCCAGCGAACTGGAACTGCGCCTCGTGGCCGGTGCCACCGGGTTGAAACGCATCATTCGCGAACCCACCGTCAACCGCCCCGGCCTCGCGTTGACCGGCTTCAACAAGTATTTCGCGATGAAGCGCGTCCAAGTGTTCGGCAACGCGGAGTATTATTACCTGCGCTCGCTGTCGAAGGAGGAGCGCGCGGCCCGCTACGCCAGCCTGCTGCACTACGCCATCCCGTGCGTCGTGTTCAGCCGCGACCTCAAGCCCGACGCGCAATTCCTGGCCGCGGCCGAGAAGGCCAACGTGCCGGTCTTCCAGACCTCGCTCATCACGATGAAGTTCATCAACACCGCCACCATCGCCCTCGAGCTGATGTTCGCCCCGCGCGGCACCGAGATGGGCAGCATGGTGGACATCCTCGGCGTCGGCGTCATCATCAAGGGCGAAAGCGGCATCGGCAAAAGCGAATGTGTCCTCGCCCTCGTCGAGCGCGGCTACAGCCTGGTTTCGGACGACATCACGCTCGTCACCCTCGTGGATGGCCGGAAGGTCATGGGCACCAGCAAGGAACTGACGCGCAACCTCATGGAGGTGCGCGGCATCGGCATTGTGGACGTGGCCTCGATGTTCGGCGTCAAAAGCATCCGCAAGGAGAAGCGCGTGGACCTGGTCGTGTCGCTCAAGCTCTGGGACGAGGTGCAGGACGTGGACCGGCTCGGCATGGAGCAGGCCTTCACCAAGATTCTCGGGATAGACATCCCGCACATGATCATCCCCGTGCGTCCGGGCCGTGACCTCGCGCGCCTCGTCGAGGTGGCCGCCTTCCACACCAAGCTCCGCATGTCCGGCCTGAACCCGGCGCGCGAACTGAACGACCGCCTCGTGAAACAGATGCGCGCCGCGCAGGGGCTCTAGCTTGCCATGCAGCCCGCCGTTCACTACTCAAAGCGCCGGCCATGAGCGTCAAGGCCTCGAAAGTCGTCACCGTCGTCAACAAGCTGGGCATTCACGCCCGGCCCGCCGCC
>JBKBTZ010000243.1:0-2835 GCA_046290825.1 Limisphaerales bacterium | reverse complement strand
GCAGCGATGCGGTTGGTCGTGGCGTGTGGTATTGGCGACAGGCTTCTGTCTGGCCATGCGGCGGAAGGTCTGGGGACGGCAGGTTGGTGGACATGGCTGCGGACGAGGCCGTCCGCGCGCCGAGGCAAAGGAGCGCGGATGTCCTCATCCGCAGCAATGTGGCTGGTCGTCGGGTGTGCAGGGGGAAGCGCATTTCTTCGGCTGGGCGGCTTGCTGCGAATTCCCCGGGCCGTGTTTTGGCCGGGAATGGGCAGGGCGGTCATTTCGCTACAAGCGTTCCGCGGAGGGGTGGGGAATACGCTCGCCAGATGGCCCGCAAATCGCCGTTTTCTCCGCTAGACCGGGCTTGGTATGTCGGCTGCTTGGATGCGTTCGCCGCGTCTCCCGGCGGGCGCGGCGCAAACCCCACATGACCTTTCGGAACTATCAGGTGGATGGGTTCTTCGATGAACTCGTCACCGAGAGCGGCAAGCCGCGTCCCTGCGCGCGGCTGCTGGTGCGCGACATTGAGTCGCTCCCGCCGGGGGAACTGGCGATGCGCCAGCAGGCCGCCGAGCGGGCGTTGATGCAGGCGGGCATCACTTTCAACGTCTATTCCGACAGCCAGGGCGTCGAGAAGACGCTGCCGTTCGACCTCATTCCGCGCATCGTGCCCGGGGCCGAGTGGGAACGGTTGGAACGCGGCCTGCGTCAGCGCATCCACACGCTCAACGCCTTCATCCACGACCTGTATCACGACCAGAAAGTCGTCCGCGACGGCGTGGTGCCGCGCGAGGTGATCGCATCCTCCAAGGGGTTCCGCCCGCAATGCGTCGGCCTGCGGCCCCCGCGCGGCATCTGGTGTCACATCACCGGCACCGACCTGGTGCGGCACAGCGACGGGCAGATTTACGTCCTCGAGGACAATTTGCGCTGTCCCTCCGGGGTCTCCTACCTCCTCGAGAACCGGCGACTGATGAAGAGCCTGTTCCCCGAGGTGTTCGCAGCGGCGCGCGTCCGGCCCGTGTCGAATTATCCTCTCAAGCTCCGGGACGTGCTGGAATTTCTGGGCGGTGACCGCGCCGAGCGGCCGCGCGTCGTGGTGCTGACGCCGGGCCGTTACAACGCGGCCTATTTCGAGCACTCGTTCCTCGCGCAGCAGATGGGCGTGGAACTGGTCGAGGGCAGCGACCTGGTGGTGCATGACGGCTTCGTCTGGATGCGCACCACGCGCGGCTTCGAGCGGGTGGACGTGATTTACCGGCGGATTGATGACGACTTTCTCGATCCCGAGGCGTTCCGGCCGGATTCACTGCTGGGCGTGCCCGGCTTGATGAAGGTGTATCAGGCCGGCAACGTCGCGCTCGCCAACGCCCCCGGCACCGGCGTGGCCGATGACAAGGTGGTCTATGCCTACGTGCCGCGCCTCATCAAATACTACCTCGGCGAGGAGGCCATCATTCCCAACGTGCCCACCTACCTGTGCGCCGAGGAAAAGGACCTCCAATACGTCGTCGAAAACATCGGGAAGCTGGTGGTCAAGGCGGCCAACGAATCCGGCGGCTACGGGATGCTCGTCGGCCCGCACGCCACGCGCGCGCAGTGCGCCGAGTTCGTGGAAAAGGTGAAGGCCAACCCCCGCAACTACATCGCCCAGCCCACGCTCGCGTTGTCGCGCGTGCCGACGGTGTGTGGCGACACCATCGAGGGCCGGCACGTGGACCTGCGGCCCTACATTCTCTACGGCAAAGAGATTTTCGTGGTGCCCGGCGGGCTGACGCGGGTGGCGTTGCGCAAAGGTTCGCTGGTGGTGAACTCCTCCCAGGGCGGCGGCACCAAGGACACCTGGGTGCTGGCAGAAAACGACGCGGTGGCGGGCGAAAGCAACGGTGCCGGCCTGATGGCGCTGGCCGGTCTCGCCACTGCCGCCGCGCAACTGACGCAGGTGGGAACATGAAGCCGCCATGCATCATCGCCGCCGATTTTGGGGCACGGCGCCGGTCCTTGACCGCGGCTGCCGGCCCCCGGGTGCGCAGGGCCGGTTCGTGGGGAATCCGGCCCTGCCACCCCGCACGTCAACCCGGGGGGCGCGCATGTTGAGCCGCGTGGCCGATTCCATCTACTGGATGGGCCGTTACGTCGAACGCGCCGAAAACGTCGCGCGCTTCCTCGACGTCAACCTCACCCTCATGCTCGACGCGCCGGTGGTCGGCCCCTCGCAATGGCAGCCGCTGGTCAATACCACCGGCGACGACGCGGACTTCGCGCGGCGCTACGGCGAGGCGACGGAGGACAACGTCATCCACTTTCTCACGCTGGACGCGGACAACCCCAACTCGATCTATTCCTGCCTCCGGGCCGCGCGCGAGAACGCCCGTTCGGTCCGGGAGATCATTCCCTCCGAGATGTGGGAGCAGTTGAACGGCGGCTACCTTCACGTGCGCGCGGCGGCCGCCCAGGGACCCCTCCGCCGGCCGCAGGACTTCTGCGCCGCCGTCAAGCAAACCAGCCACCTGTTCGCCGGCCTGACCGAGGCCACCATGACGCGCAACGAGGCGTGGCATTTCCTGCAACTGGGCCGGATGCTCGAGCGCGCCGACAAGACCTCGCGCATCCTTGACGTGAAATACTACATGCTGCTGCGTTCCGCGCAGGACGTCGGCACGCCGATGGATGAAATCCAGTGGGCCGCTGTGCTCCGCTCGGCCAGCGCGTTTGAGATGTATCGCCAGCGGCATGGCCGCATCGCGCCGGACACGATCGTGCAGTTTCTTCTGCTCGACGCCGAGTTTCCACGCGCCATCCGCTTTGGCCTGAACCGCGCTCGCGAATCCCTGCACGCCATCACCGGCACCC
>JBKBTZ010000242.1:0-2880 GCA_046290825.1 Limisphaerales bacterium | reverse complement strand
GAAGCCTGGGCCTTGTATCGCGCCACCTTCCGGTGGCATCTGGCCTTGGGGCGTTGGAAGTTTCTGGCTGGATTCCCGCTTAAAGCGTTGTGCTCATGAATCCACTGCATTTCATGGTTCGGGCCGCTGCGGGTCTGGCTTCCCGCGGGCGCAATCTTTGGTTCCGCGCCCTCGGGGTGCGAATGACTGGCTACTGCTGGCTGCGGCGCATTTCGATCCCCCGCCAGTGGAGCGACATTACGCTGGAGCGGTGCAGCCTGGATGACGGGGTGGTGCTGTTGTGCAGTGGACAACCCCGGGCCGATAAGCTGGTCGTCCGCGCGGGCACCTACATCAACCGCCACACCATGCTGGATGCGCACGACCGGATCGAGATTGGCCCCCACTGCATGATTGGACCGCATTGCTACCTGACGGATGGAGACCACGGCATGGACCCGGCGGTGCCGGTCGGGCGGCAGGCGATGACGGTCCGCCCGGTGGTGATCGAGGAGGGCGTTTGGCTGGGGGCCGGGGTCATCGTGCTCAAGGGCGTCCGCATCGGCGCCCGGGCGGTGGTCGGGGCGGGCGCGGTGGTGACGCGGGATGTGCCGCCTGGCGCGGTGGTGGCGGGCGTCCCGGCGCGGCAGATTCGTCAACGAACGCTTGAAACCAGAACATGAAAGAAGTTTCCCCTCATCTGGCCGAATTCCATTCGATACCGGAGTTGTGCGACTTGCTGGCTTCCCGCCGTGCGGTGGGACGCAGCGGCAAAGTTTTTACCGGTCTGGGGGCGCTATCCACCGTGAACAACCTGATCACGCTCCGGCGATTGATGTTGCACCTGAAACCGAAGCGAACACTTGAAGTGGGTTTGTGTTTCGGCGGCTCCTGTCTGGTTTTCACCGGCTGTCATCGCGATTTGCACGCACCGCCCGTTCGCCAACACGTGGCACTGGATCCATTTCAGCAGACGGTCTGGGATGATGCCGGCCTGATGGCCGTCGAAAACGCCGGTCTTGCGGGTTACCTCGACTTTCGTCCCGGGTTCTCGTCACTGGAACTGGCCGCTCTGGTCCGTGAGGGAAGGCAATTCGATCTCATCTACATTGATGGCTCGCACCTGTTCGAGGATGTGTTCGTGGACTTTTACTTCACCGTGCGATTGCTCAGCCTCGGCGGGGTGGCTGCTCTTGACGATTGTGCAGACCCGAACATTGCCAAGGTATTGCGGTTCGTGGGAAAAAACATGAGCAACTCAATCGAAAAACTCAACCTCGCCCCCTACCGGCCGGATGGCGGCCGCTCGTTGAAATACCGGCTGGCACACGCATTGGGCAGAACCCAGCTTCGTGCTTACCGCCGAATCGGAGAAGTTCAGCGTTCTTGGGATGCGCCCTTCACGGACTTTTAGACCACCGCTTGAAAGCCTCGGTTGTCATCACCAGCAAGAACCGCAGCCAGGAGTTGCGGAGGGCGCTGTCCTCGGCGATCCAACAATCTGCCGGACCCGAAATCATCGTCATGGATGATGGCTCCACGGATGGCACTGCCGAGATGGTGCGGGCGGAGTTCCCGCGGGTGCGTCTGCACCAATTTGCCGAGTCGGAAGGTTTAATCGTCCGCCGAAATCAGGCTGCGCTCGTGGCCTCCGGAGAAATCATCGTCTCTATTGACGATGATGCAGAGTTTTCCACGCCCCATGTCGTCGAGCAGACCCTTGACGCTTTCAATGATCCCCGCATCGGGGCGGTGGCTATTCCCTACTTGGAACCACACAAGGACAACCGCTTGAGGCAGCGCGCGCCCGACAAAACCCAGGTGTGGCTCTGCGATCACTTCATCGGCACGGCGCACGCGGTGCGGCGCGACCTTTTCCTCAAGCTGGGCGGCTATCGCGAGCATCTGGTGCATCAGGGCGAGGAGTCGGACTTCTGCCTGCGTATGCTGGACGCGGGCTACTTTGTCCGGCTGGGCGACAGCGACCCCATCCACCACTTCGAGTCGCCCAGACGCGACTTCCGGCGCATGGACTATTACGGAGCCAGGAACGCGGTGTTGTTTGCCTGGCAGAATGTGCCGTGGCCGTATCTTCCGCTGCACCTGGCGGCAACCACGTTCAAGGTTCTGATCTGGACCTTCGCCCCGGCGCGGTTCTGGCTGCGGTTCCGGGCGGGGATGGCCGGTTATCTTTGGTGTCTGAGAAACCTTGGAGCGCGCCAGCCCGTGAAGCGGTCCACCTACGAACAGGCACGGGCCATGCGGCGGGCGGGCGCGCTGGCCTTGTAGGATGGCGCGCAGCCGTCAGAGCAATGCGAGCGTTGTCTCCAGTGCGGTGGTTTTGCTGTCAGTTGGGTGCCCGCGAGCATTATGCGGTGGCGCGGGCCTTGGCGGGGCACGCCGCACTGGCGGCGCTGGTCACCGATGCCTGGGTTCCGCCGGGACATCCGCTGGGTTGGGCAAGGCGCTCGTTGCGCGAACGGTTTCACCCGGAATTGCGCGGTGCGCCCGTTCACGGGGCCACCGGGAGACTGCTCGCGTTTGAACTGTCCGCCCGGTTGCGTGGTTGGCGAAACTGGGACCTAATCATGGCCCGCAACCGCTGGTTTCAACGCCACGCCGTGCGCTCGCTGAAACAGATCCATGCGGAAATCAGAAAGAGGGAAGCAGGGAACACCTCACCCCGGCCCTCTCCCCGGGGCGGAGAGGGAGCCGGTGCGGCGGGGGAACCGCCAACGATTTTCGCCTACAGCTACGCGGCGCTCGACATCCTGCGTTGGGCAAAGCAACGAGGCTGGCGGACAGCGCTGGGGCAGATTGATGCCGGGCCGGAAATGGGGCGCATCCTGGCCGCATTGGAAGCGAGTGGGGGAAGCAGTCCCCTCACCCGGCCAGCGGCCA
>JBKBTZ010000241.1:0-2892 GCA_046290825.1 Limisphaerales bacterium | reverse complement strand
GCTGGTAGCCCGTGCCACCCAAGGCAATCCAGTTTTTCGGGTTCAAGGAATTCCCCTTTGGCGGCTGTCCTGTGCTCAAGATTGAAGCGCTGGATCCAGGCCAAGACCACTTGGGCCGCCCGCACGACCTGATCGCAGTTACACAGCTCAGAGCAATCCAAGAACGGTTGGCACAACAGCGAAAAGGCGCGTGAGCGAGGAAACGAGGCGCGCGGATTGTGCCGTTCAGAAGTTGTAGCCCAGCCCCAGCGCCACGAAGAAGGTGTGGCGCAGGTCCAGTTCCACGCGGCGCGAGCCGAATGAGTGGGCGTATTTCCCGAGGTTCTGATACTGCACCCCGCCCACCGCGCTCCAGCGTTCCGAGAGCCGCCAGTTGAGGTGCGCGGCCAGGTAGAAGCCCAGCCGCCAGTCGTCATCGCTGCCGCGCCCGGCGTCGGTGTAGGTGCCGCCCGAATCCAGCGTGAGGGTCTCATTCCAGCGGGCGGAAACATCCACATAACCGATGGCCAGGCCGCCCGAGAGCAGGAAGGTGACGTCATCATCCAGATCCCATTCCAGGTAGCCGCCGAGACGGCCGCCCCAGAGGTCGGCGTCCAGGCTGCGGGAGCCGGTGACCGTGCCGATGGGCGTGCCCACCGTGGTGCTGGAACTGACGGGCGTGTTGCCGATGACAAAGCCGGGGCCGTCGAACGTGCCTTGAAACGGGCTTCCGGGCGTCGCGCCGGGCGGCGTGGTGCCGGGCGTGAACGGATAGGCGTCCACCTGCCGCGAGCCGCGCGCCCGGTAACTGCCGCCGGAGCTGAAATCAAACGGCGTCCAGTTCAACGCGGCCTCCCAGCCGTAACGGGTGCGTTCCCCGCGATCCAGTTCGTCAGCGTAAGCCAGCTCGAAGCCCAGCGCGCCGTCATCGTCCATTTCCGGCGCGCGGAGGCTGGCGTTGCCGGTGGCGCGGCTCAGGAGGATGGTGTTGTTACCCGCGTTGACCTGGCTGGCGCTGTCGTCGTAGCCCCAATACCAGGTCAGGCCGTCGCCGCTGCCGCTCACGTCGTTGAAGACGTAGCCGTCGTCGTAGTTGTAATTCGCCCCGTTCGGCGTGGTGCGCGGAACGGCGGGCGTGCCGAGGGCGAGGCTGCCGGTGAATTTCGCCTTCACGTTGAACGCGGCGCGCAGCGAGAGCGAGACGCGGTTGGTGATCGGTTCGAGGGCCTGGCTGGCCGCCGCGCCGAGCATGGTGGCCGCGAGCATCGCGGTGAGGAGGAGGTTGCGCTTCATGACAGGTTTCAGTTGGAGGTTCAGGGGCATCGCTCAGGGATTCTGAATCACGCGATAGAACCGGTTGGTGACGCTCAATGGCGGGGTGGCCGTCTTGGGCGGACCGTCGTCATACCACTGCACGCGGGTGCCGGTCGCCGTCACGCTCGGGGTCGCGGGCGTCCACGGGCCGGTCGGCGTGGGGGCGTAGATGACGGTGTAGTTGGTGCCGATCCAGGAGGTCCACTCGATGACCACGCGCGGGTTGCCGGTCTCCCGGCCATCCACGAAGGCGCGGTCAATCACCACGCCACCGGTCAGGTTGGTGGACGGCACGGGCAGCGTGGCCTCGATCGTGATCGAGTTCGTGAACGGCACGCGCGTCGGGTTGTAGTATTCGAGCTTCAGCGAGACGAACTGGCCGGGATCGAGTGGCGCGTTGTATTGCACGAAGCGGCGGCCGTCGAAGTTCGTGCCGTGCGCGTTCCAGAGCCACACGTTCGTGCGCGGTGCGCCGTTCGTGGAGGCAAAGTCGCCCACGAGCAACCGGATGGCGGCCACGGTGGCGGTGCCGTTGTTCGTCACGACCACGGTCTGCTCAAACAGGCCGGTCTGCGGGTTGAACACGTTGGTGCCCGCGCGCACGCCGAACTGCACCGGCACAACCAGGGTGCTCAGGGTGCCCGCATTGCTGCCGTCGTTGTTGGCGGGGTTCGGGTCGCTGGTGGACGCCGTCGCCAACGCAACGGTGACGAGCGAGCCGTTGGTGGGCGCGGTCAGGACGATGAGGAAGTTGGTCGCGCCGCCATTGGGCAGGAACGGAAGCGGCGGCCAGATGAGGGTGCTGTTGGTCAACGTGGCCCCGCCGGTGACGCTCACGAAGATGCCGTTGGTCGGCAGCAGCACCGTGGTCAGCACGTTCGATGCGCTGGACGGGCCGAGGTTCGTCACGGTGACGATGTTGGTGAAGGTCTGGCCCGGATTGACCGTGGCCGGGCCTTTGACAAACACCGCAACGTCCGCCGACGGAATAACCGTGAGGTTGCCGTTGACGAAGCTGAACACGTAGTTGCTGGCGGCGAGGGTGCCCTGCGTCACCGTGATCGGATACACGCCCACCGGGCTGTTGGTCGTGGCCGTCGTCGAGAGGGACGGACTGCCGCTGACCACGTTGGTGGTCTCGCCATTAACGAAGCCGCTGATCGCGTAGGTCAACGGGCCGTTGGCCTCGCCGAACGCCCGGGTCTGGCTGTCAGCGGTCACGGTCAGAGTGGCGGGCATCACGACCAGTTCACGCGTCGTGCTGACGGGGGCGTAGTTCGTGTCCGCCGGCGTGTAGGTCACGCTCAGGAGATTGGTGCCCACCGGCAGCACGGTCCCGTTGGTCAGGCCGTAGCTTGCCGTGCCCGGGACGCTTAGGGTGGCGTTGTTCTGGTTGGTGCCCAGCGGGGTGCCGTAGATGATCGGACCCACCGGCGTCCAGGTGATGACCGGCACGCTGCTGGTCACCGTGAGGCTGCCGTTCACGAAGCTGAACACGTAGTTGCTGGCGCTCAACGTGCCTTGCGTCACCGTGATCGGATACACGCCCACCGGGCTGTTGGTCGTGGCCGTCGTCGAGAGGGACGGACTGCCGCTGAC
>JBKBTZ010000240.1:0-2966 GCA_046290825.1 Limisphaerales bacterium | reverse complement strand
AACCCCCATGCGCCAATGAGCTGTCCCTCATTGGTGAGGGAAACCGAAATGAAGCCGTTGGTGATGGTCGGCGGCGGCGGCACACTGATGGTGACGGTGCCATTCGTGGGATTGAAGGTTCCCGTCGCCCCGTTGGCGGGCAGCACCACCACGTTGGCGAAGTTGCCGCTGACCGTGCCGGAGGCATGGAAGAACTGGTAGGTCTCGCCGTTGGCGAAGCCGCTGCCGGTCGTGCTGTTCACCACCAAGGTTCCGGCATAGGTCACATTGACCAGGTTGCTCACCACATCCGAGTTGCCGGTGCTGCGGTTGACATCAAACCAGTTGGTGGAACCACCGGCCATCGTCAGGTTGTTTGAGATGACCAGCGTGTTGGGCGAATTCGTGTTGTTGGCCGGAGAGAGCGTGGCTCCGGCATTGAGCACCACCGGCCCGTCAATCTGTCCGTTGCCGCCCAGGGTGGCCCCCGAATTGACGGTGACGGTATTGGTGAGCGCCAGGGCGTTGCCGGCGAAATTCAGGCGCCCGCCATTGACGGTCGTGGTGCCCGCATAGCTGGCGGTGGAGATTTGCTGCACCCCTCCGCCGTTCTTCACCAGGCTGAAGTTGTCCCCATCCGTCACATCCGACCGGCCCAGCCCGTTGCCATAAATGCAGGACACTCCATCGGGAATGTTGAGGGTGAGGGTTGCTGCCGTGGAACTGCCGTTGTAAATCCGCCGGAAGCCGCTGGTGGCGACGCCCTCGCCCACCAATCCGCCCAAGGTCTGATTGAATCCGTTCAAAACAAGGTTGGCGCCGGCATTGGCCATGCCCAGCGTGAGTGTGCCCGCCACCGGCAGGGCGTTCGCCGTGTTTAGAATCATCGCGCCCTGCCGCAGAAAGGTGCCGCCAGTGTAGTCGTTCGTCATGTTCAACGTCAGGGAGCCGCCCAGAATCTTGGTCAGGCTGCCGGACCCCGTGATTTTTCCCGGACCATAAAAGCTGAAGTCCGAGAAACCGCCGCTGCTATTTGTCACCAAAACGCCAACCGGTGCCACATTGACTGCCAGGGCGACGTTGAAATTTGGACTCACGCTGGAATCAAAAGTCACAAAATCGCCATAGGAGCCATTGTCCAGATATTGTTCTGATCCCGAGTTCCAGTTGAAGGAGGTGGCCACATCCCACAATCCGTAGCCGTTGACATCGGTCGCCGCAAAGCCATACCACGTTTTTTGACCGGCGGAATAGGTCACCACCAGTTTGACCGCCGTGGCCGAAAGATCATTGGTCAGATACCCCACCACCCCAGCCGGCAGGGAGCCGAACACGAAGGTGGGACTGGTTCCAGCATAGTCCAACAAGGTGTGGGTGCCCGTTGGCCAGAGGCCGGCGACCGCGAGATTGACGTTGCCGGTGGCGGTGATCGTCGGCACGGTCAGAAGTGCGCCCGCCGGAGTCACGCTGTTGGGGGCACAGGTGAAGACCAGGCTGTTCGAGCCGGGCAGCGTCAGACTGGAGAGGGTCTTCGAAGCAGAGGAATCCGTGCCCGCAATGAATCCAAGGGTCGTGCCGACTGCGGGCACCACGTTGGTGCTGCCGAAGGGCAACCGCACATTCAAGGTGCCTTGGTGGATGAGAGTGGCGCCAGTGTAGGTGTTGTTGCCGCTGTCGAGCGTGAGCGTGCCCGTGCCGAACTTGGCCAGGCCACCGCCGCCGCCATCCAGCAGGTCTTGGGCGATGGTGATGTTGTTGTTCGTTGTGTCAATCACCGCGCCCCCGGCCTGGATATAGGCCGCCCCCAGATCTTGCAGGAACGTCGCATTGCTCCGCTTGGCCCGCAGGGTTCCTCCGCTGAAATTGAACCGCGTCGGATTGCCGCCGCCCCCGGACGTGGTCACCGCGTTCACCGCAATGTCCCCTCCGGTCAGCAGGTTGAACTCGGAATACAGTGAACCCGCCGTCTCCAGCCGGATTTCTCCGTTGCTGCTGTTGGCCGCCGGCATCAGCCAGGTGCCCGCCAGGTCCACAATGTTGGTGCCGGGGGTGGCCGAGTTGGTGCCCACCATCAGATTTTGTGTGGTGGCCGTCTGCAACACGACCACGGCACCGTTGGTCAACGCCAGCCGCGCCACTGCGCCGGCCTGCGCATTGGGCAGCAGCGCTCCGCTGTTGGTGTAGGCGGCTCCGTCCAGCACCAGCGCGCCCGCGCGGATGTCCAGCGTTCCACTGCCGATAAACGGCCCGTTCACCGTCAGCGTGCCCGTCCCCGACTTGCGAACAATTGCTCCGTTGGCACCCGTGCCAATGGCTCCGGCGGCAAACCGCACATCGCTCTGGTTGGTCAAGTTGCGCGCGGCCGCCCCGATGTTGATCACCGAACTAAACGTAATCAGGCCGTTGTCCGTCGCGTCCCCCAGCGCCGGGTTGCCCACCAGACTGGTCGGCAGCCCCAGGTTCCGCGGCGTGCTCCCCACGGACGACAGGCCCCCGTTGCCCAGATTGATCACACCCGCCCCCAGCCCGGCGTTATTCGCCAGCCGCACCCGCCCAGCCAGCAGGTTCGCCGTGCCCACAAAGTCGTTTGCATTTGAGATCGTCACCAGGCCGTTCCGCCGGAATTCCACGAGGGTGCCGGTGCCGGAAATCTTCCCCGGACCGCCCAGCATATAGGCCGTCGTGTTGCTGAACTGGATCACGTTCGGAGCCACGGTCGTCACCAGGTTCACGAACGGCGTGGCGGCGCTGTCATCAAAAATCACCGTGGTCCCGCCCGACGCCCCTTCCGTGTAAGTGGAGGGCAACGCCGTGCCCAAGTCCAACCAGTTGGTTGTCACGGCCACGTCCCAATTCGCGGTGACATTTCCCTGCCACAAATAGTTCTTCGGCACGGGCAGCGGCCCGTCGGTCACCAGCAGATCGTCCAACCAGAAACCGGTGAACTGGCTGTTGGCCGTCGAGGACCACATCGCGCTGAACTCCAG
>JBKBTZ010000239.1:0-2979 GCA_046290825.1 Limisphaerales bacterium | reverse complement strand
CGACCAACAGCCTCTCGACGGCCATGACCGTCTTCCTGACGCCCGACGGACGGCTGGCGTTGGGGAAAAACTCTTCGACCGCCGCCACGATCACCAACGCCACGGCGTTGCCGACGGACACCACCCACCTGGTCGTCGTCCGCCTGCGCTGGGTAACGGGCAGTTCCAACGATGAACTGGCCCTCTGGCTGAATCCCGGTTCGCTCGGGGTGGGCGAAGGCTCGGTGCCACCGGCAACCATCACCACCACCAGCGGCTCGGACGCCAGCACCATCGGGTCGTTGGCCGTGGTGCATCAACCCACGCCCACTCCGCCCGGGGACTTTTATGTGGACGAGGTTCGCATCGGCCTGACCTGGGCGGACGTCACGCCCACCGGTTGCACCCCGCCTGCTGCCTACAATGTTACGGGAGGCGGCGCTCTTTGCTCAGGCGATCCAGGGGTGGCGGTAGGGCTGGCCAATTCCGACTCCGGGGTGGATTACCGACTCATTCGAAACGGCACGCCCACCGGCACGATGCTTTCCGGAACGGGATCCGCCCTTGACTTCGGTCCGCAAACCGTGGCGGGCACCTATACCGTCCAAGGCAGCAACACCACCACCACCTGCGTTGGCCCGATGAATGGCAGCGCGGTGGTCACCGTCCTCGCCGCCCCCAGCATTAGCACCCAGCCCACGCCGCAGACCGCTCCGCTCGGCGGGTCCGCCAGTTTCACCGTCGTGGCCAGTGGCGCGGGGCTGAGCTACCAGTGGCGGCGCGACGGCACCAACCTCAGCAACGGCGGCCCCATCTCCGGCGCAACGTCCGCCACCCTTACGATCAATCCAGTGGCCGCGACCGATGCAGCGACTGGCACGGACGGCTATGATGTTGTGGTTTCGGGCACCTGTTCGCCGCCCGTGACTTCGACCCGCGTCGGCCTGACGGTGCTCGTGCCCAACAACCTGACTTGGGTGGGGGATGGTTCCGCCAACGTGTGGGACACCACGACGGCCAACTGGACAGGTGACGCGACGGTTTTCGCGAACAATGACAATGTGTTGTTTGACGACACCGGGAGCAACACGCCGGCCATAGATATGGCGGAGGCTGTTTCGCCGTCCGCAGTTATTTTCAACGCCAGCCAAAACTACTCGCTCGGCACGACCACCACGGGTCGGCTGGCCGGGGCCGCCGCGCTGACGTTAAACGGTTCCGGCACCGTTACGCTGACGTCGTCCAACAGCTTTACCGGTCCGACCACGGTCAACGCGGGCAAGCTCGTCATCGCGCATGTCAATGCGCTGTCCACCAGTGCCATCACGGTCAACACCGGTGTTGTCGAGATTGCCAACCTGAATTTGGGGGCCGATCCCCGCCCGGACATCACGTTGAACAATGGTGCCACCCTGCGGGGGGCGGGCGGCACGGCTTCGCGCTACAGCAAGAGTGGCTTCCCCGCCGTGGCTGCTGGGGCAGAGGTGAAACTGGAAACGGCCACAGCCGGTGATCAACTCGAAATTGGTTCCGCGGTGCGCAATGGGAGCGCAACCGCCGTTGTCGAAGCCGCCGGTCCCGGAACCGTGTATGTTGCTTCCGGGGCCACAGCCGCCACCGCCTATGCGGGTTCGTGGGAGTTGACAGGCGGGCGGTTGCGCTTGGGTGACCTGAATGCCTTGGGCAATCCCGGCGGCTCCAGCCCGCGTCCGATCACCCTGCTTGGAGGCGTCTTCGAGCCTGCCGTCTCCGGGGGTGGCACTTATGGAAATCCCGTTTCCGTTGCAGCCACCAGCGCGGTGGTGGGCAACCGCATCTCCACGGGCGCGGGCGTGTCACACACGTTCGGGGCACTCACGCTCGGAAACGTGGAACTGTCGGTGGGCACCGGGGCGAATGCCACGAGCGGCTCGGGCACGGTGGCGTTCAGCGGCACAACGCTGACCGGCGACGCCACCGTGACCGTGACCAACGGCGTGGCGGCAACCACCACGTTGACCCTGGGAGCCGTCGGCGAGAGCGGTGGCAGCCGGTCCTTGACGAAGGCGGGCAGTGGCACGCTGTCCCTGGCCAGTGCCAGCAGTTACTCCGGGGGCACGGTGTTGAACGCGGGAACGCTGGCCATCAACCATGTCAACGCCTTGGGCACGGGGCCGCTCACATTGGCGGGGGGAAACCTGCAGGTTCAGTCCGGTCTCAATGCCATTACCAACGACATTATTCTCGCGGCGGACAGCACCATCAGTGGCGGCAACGTCGAGCCGCATTTTGACGGTGCTTTAGGTGGCTCTGCCGGAACGCTGACCTTCAACGGCACCGCTGCGACTTTCCAACCTCGGATCAAAGGAGCCTTCACTTTCGACCGCCCCATCGTGCTGGCCAACGCCAACACGCGGATGCGCATCTACAACATCGGGTCCACGCAGGTTTATAACGGAGTGATCTCGGGATCGGGAGCGGTTCATCGCCGCACGGCCACCGGCGGCCTGCAGGGCACGTCCATTTTCAACGCGGCCAACACCTACAGCGGGAGTTTCACGTTGACCGAGGGTTACGTCGGGCTGGGCAGCAGCACCGTGGGCGATCCCATCAGCTCCGGCCCGCTGGGCACGGGCACGCTCACGGTCGGCGACTCCGGCAACAGTGCGCTCTCCATTCGCGGCCTGTTCGCCTCGGGCGGCGCGCGCACGCTGGCCAACCCGATCGTGTTCAGCACGGCCGCCCTGGTGCAGACCAACGTGTTTACCGGCAGCCATGACCTGACCTTCACCGGCCCGGTCACGCTGAACACCAACCGGCTGTTCATTGTGGACAACACGGGGGTGACGACCTTTGCCGGCCCGATCGCCGACGGAGCCACGAGCAGCGGCCTCACCAAACAGGGACCGGGCGTCCTCCGGCTCAACGGCACCAACACCTACACCGGCGACACCGTGGTGGATGCCGGCACGCTGGCCGGTAACGGCATCCTCGCGGGCGATGTGACCGTGAACAGCGGCG
>JBKBTZ010000238.1:0-3058 GCA_046290825.1 Limisphaerales bacterium | reverse complement strand
TTCAGAGCCGGTTGTCTAGCCAATTCTTTTTCCCGCTTCCCATCGGCCCTTTCCCTCTGCCAGCCAAACGCCCTAGGCAGGTGTGTTTCTCGACAAACTGGGTTTGGTTTCTGGCGGGTCGCGCAAGCGGCCCGCCAGTTTTTTCTCCGCCTCCAGCCCTGACAACGGACCGCCTCTTTGCTTTGCTGGACGGCGCGATGACAACCCAGTGCCCGCTCCCCCTGCCCAACGCCGAACGCATCCTCCTGGCCCACGGCGGCGGCGGCCGACTGACGCAGCAACTGCTCGACCGGTTGTTCGGCCCGGCGTTCGCCAACCCCCTGCTCGACGAACGCCACGACGGCGCGCAGTTCCACGTGCCCGCCGGGCGCCTGGCGTTGACGACGGATTCGCACGTCGTCCGCCCGCTGTTCTTCCCCGGTGGCGACATCGGGTCGCTTGCGGTCCATGGCACGGTGAACGACCTCGCGATGTGCGGGGCGCGGCCGCTTTACCTGACGTGCGGGTTCATTCTGGAGGAGGGGCTGGAGTTCGCGGTCCTGGAGCGGGTGGTGACGGCCATGGCCACGGCGGCGCGGGCGTGCGGAGTGACGATTGTCACCGGCGACACGAAGGTGGTGGACAAGGGCAAGGGGGACGGCGTGTTCATCAACACGACCGGGCTGGGCATCATCGAGCACGCGCAGACCATCGGGCCGCGGCAGGTGGAACCGGGGGACGCGATTCTGGTCAGCGGCGATTTGGGGCGGCACGGCATGGCCATTCTGGCGGAGCGCGAAGGGCTGCAATTCGAGAGCGCCATCACGAGTGACTGCGCGCCGGTCCATGAACCGGTGCTGGCCCTGCTCGCGGCGGGCGTGACGGTGCATTGCCTGCGCGACCTGACGCGCGGCGGGCTGGCGGCAGCGGTAAATGAAATCGCCGCGACCGCCGGGCTGAGACTGGCCCTCGAACAGAACGCCATCCCGGTGCGGGAGGACGTCCATGCCGCCTGCGAAACGCTCGGGCTGAATCCGCTGCAGGTCGCCAACGAGGGCCGGTTTGTGGCGTTTGTTCCCGCCGCCGAAGCGGAGCGGGCCTTGGCGATTCTGCGCGCCCATCCGGTCAGCGCCGGCGCGACGCGCATTGGGACGGTGGGGGAGCGGGGGGTGCCGCAGGTGACGCTGCGCAGCGCGATCGGAGTGAGCCGGATTCTGGATGTCCCAAGCGGCGAACAATTGCCGCGCATCTGCTGAAGAAGCCCTATGAAAATCGTCGTCCTGGATGGCCACACATTAAACCCCGGCGACCTGAGCTGGGACGAACTGCGCGCGTTGGGAGAGTGCGAAATCCACCCGCGCACGCCGCCGGAGCTGGTGACCGCCCGGGCCGCCGGCGCGGAGGTCGTGCTGACCAACAAGGTCGTGCTTGACGCGGCCGCGCTCGCGGCGCTGCCCGCGCTGCGTTACATCGGCGTGCTGGCCACGGGCTACAACGTGGTGGACACCGCCGCCGCCCGCGCCCGGGGTGTCACGGTTACGAACGTGCCCGGTTACAGCGCGAAATCGGTGGCCCAACTGACCTTTGCCCTCCTGCTCGAACTGACCCATCACGTCGGGCACCACGCGGAAACGGTCCGCGCGGGCCGGTGGTCGGCGAGCGCGGATTTCTGCTACTGGGATTTCCCGCTGGTGGAACTCGACGGTCGGACGCTCGGCGTGGTGGGGTTTGGCGCGATCGGACGCGAGGTGGCGCGCATGGCCGCCGCCTTTGGAATGCGCGTGCTGGCGCATACACGGCGGCCTCCCAATCCGCCGCCGTCAGGCATCGAATTTGTGCCGCTGGAGGAATTATTCGCCCGCGCGGATGTCGTCAGCCTGCACTGCCCGCTCACGCCCGAGACAAAACATCTGGTCAACGCGGAACGGCTTGCCCGGATGAAGCCGGGCGCGTTTCTGCTGAACACCGGGCGCGGCCCGCTGGTGGATGAGGCGGCGCTGGCGGCGGCGTTGAACCGCGGCAAACTGGCCGGCGCAGGACTGGATGTGCTGTCGGTCGAGCCGCCGCCGCCCAACCATCCGCTCCTGACCGCGCGGAACTGTGTCATCACCCCGCATCTGGCGTGGGCCTCGGAGGCGGCGCGGCGGCGGTTATTACGCGAGGTGGTGGCGAACCTGCGCGCGTTTCTGGCCGGGGCACCGCGCAACGTGGTGAATTGACGCTGGCCCGGATGGCCACCGCCCCATAAAGAAAAAAGCCCGCCGGGTTGCGGCGGGCGGCAAAGGGTTTCCGGGAAACGTCAGGCGCGTTCCATGTATTTCCCGGTCCGGGTGTCCACCTTGACCTTTTCACCGGTCTTGATGAACAGCGGCACCTGAATGGTGATGCCGGTTTCCAGGGTGGCGGGCTTCTGGACGTTGTTGGCGGAGTCGCCGCGGACGCCTTCGGGCGCGTCGGTCACCGTGAGCACCACGCTCGGCGGCACCTCAATCGAGACGACTTTGTCGTCAATCGAGGTCACCGTGACAACGCCGTTCTCCACCAGATAGTTTTTTGCGTCGCCCACCAGTTCGGGCGGCAGGGTGACGGTCTCGAACGTCTCGGGGTCGGTGAAAACGTAATCGTCGCCGTCCTTGTAACTGAATTCCATTTTGGTGGTCATCATGGGGACCACCTCGATTTTCTGCTGGGAGCTGAAGCGGATGTCGGAGGACTTGCCGGTGCGCACGCTGCGGAGGGAGGCTTGGACAAAGGCGCGCAGGTTGCCGGGCGTCCGGTGTTGAACGTCGAGGACGACACAAACGTCGCCGTTGTAATCAATCGCCATGCCGCGGCGAAGTTCGGAAGCGTTGACTGCCATAATCGAATTGAGTGTGACGGTTTCCCCCCGCAGGGGGCCGCGAAAACTAGGCCACGCGGGGGCCATTGCAAGCCTGTTTTCAGGCCCGGACGGGGGCGGGGCGCATCTCAGTTTATTGCAAGATGGAAGGCGCCAGGTGGCGGTCATGACCCCAGCTTACCCGGAACGATTCGGTTCCCTGCTGGGTGGAACGGGCCACTGGCCCGTTCTGCCGGGCGA
>JBKBTZ010000023.1:0-35061 GCA_046290825.1 Limisphaerales bacterium | reverse complement strand
GGTCTGTCGCGTCCTCCGCGCAAGATGGGGCGCTGCTCGATTGTTTGGAATCCCTCGCCGGCGACGCGCCGCCCGCGTTGCTGCAACTGGACACCCGGGATTTCGCCGCGCTGCTGCCGCTATTGGCCGGACACGAGCGCGTGACGCTGGGCAAAAGCAGTCCGGTGAGCATCCGGCGCGAACCGCTGTCGCTGCCGCTGCGCGCCACGCTCGAGGCAAACGGCGAAATCACGCTGGCGCTCAAGGACCGTTCGGCCTTGCCGGTGATGGTCGGTGACTGGGCGTGGCGCGACGGCGGGTTGCAACCACTGGCCCTGCCGCCGGCGGCGCGGGAGGTTTTCCACGGACCGGTGCGCATTCCGCGCCCACAGGTGCCGCTGTTCCTGAGCCAGGCCTGGCCCGCGCTGGTCGCAGGCGGCGGAGTGGAGGCAAATTTCCGGCTGGAGGACTTCACGCTGGAACCGCAGGCGCCGCGCTTTGTGCTGGAGCTGGCGGGCGGGCTGGCGCAGTTGACGGGCCGCCTGCAATGCGCCTACGGCCCGCGCATCATGACGGTCGGCGTCGCGGACACCGCCGAGGGCGTCTGGCTGCCCGACCCGGACGTGCCGACGCGCTACGCGACCCGCGACCTGGCCGCCGAAAACGCGGCGCTGGCCCGCCTGCAACGCAGCGGTTTCACGGGACCGGACGCGCAGGGCCGGCTTCAGTTGTCGGGGCAGAACGCGGTGCTGAACTTCCTGGCACGGGAGTTTCCGCGGTTGGAGCGCGAGTGGACCGTGACCCTGGAAGAGCGACTGGAGCGCAGCACCCGGCAAAACCTTGAGCGCATCGAGCCGAAGTTCCAGATCACGCCGTCGGGCGTGCAGTGGTTCGACCTCGGGGTGGTTTTCACAGCGAGCGGCGGGGAGACATTTTCGGCGGCGGACATCCAACGACTGCTGCGCTCGGGGCAGAGCCACACCCGGCTGCGGAACGGGCGCATCGCGGTGCTGGACACCGGTGCGGTGGAGGAGTTGCAGGAGGTGCTGCTGGACTGCGCGCCCGAGCAGCACGCCGGGGGGTATCGCATCCGCAACACCCAGGCGGGCTTTCTGGAGGCGACCCTGCGGGAGCACACGAAATGGCAGGTGCAGGCCCCCGCCGCCTGGCGCGACTGCGCCGCCCGGCAGAGCGGTGCCATGAAGCTGGAATGTCCGCCGCTGGGTGACCTCGAAACGGTGCTGCGGCCGTATCAAAAGCACGGCGTCGCGTGGCTGCAGTTTCTGCGCGAGAACGGTTTCGGCGGCATTCTCGCGGACGAAATGGGCCTGGGCAAAACGCTGCAAACACTCGCCCACCTGCGGCTGCCGCGAAGCGGGGAACGCGCGCCGCACCTGATCGTTTGTCCGACGAGCCTGGTGTTCAACTGGGTGGCGGAGGCGCGCAAGTTCACGCCCGAACTGAAGGTGCTGGCACTGCAGGGGCCGGACCGGCACGCGCAATTCAACCGCATTGCCGCCAGCGACCTGGTGGTGACGAGTTATGCGCTGATCCGGCGCGATGCGGAAAAATACCGGAACCTCGAATTCGACACCGTGGTGCTGGACGAGGCCCAGCACATCAAGAACCGGCAGACGCAGAACGCCCAGGCCGTGAAGGCCGTGAAGGCGCGTCACCGGCTGGTGCTCACCGGCACGCCCTTGGAAAACTCGGTGCTCGATTTGTGGTCCATCTTCGACTTCCTCATGCCGGGCTATCTGGGCACGGCGAAGGATTTCCGCGAGCGATACGAACTGCCCATCACGCGGGAGAAGAGCAGCGAAGCGCAGGCGCGGCTGGCCCGGCGGCTGCGGCCGTTTGTGCTGCGCCGTCTCAAGCGCGAGGTGGCCGCCGACCTGCCCGCCAAACTGGAGCAGGTGTCCTTCTGCGAACTCACGCCGGACCAGCGCGCGGTGTATCAGCAGGTGCTCGAGGCAACGCGCAACGAGGTGCTCGCCGCCGAGGGGGCCGCGGGCGAGGCGCGCGCCCGGATGGTGGCGCTGACCGCCCTGCTGCGGTTGCGGCAACTGTGCTGTGACCTGCGGCTGCTCAAGCCGGACGGCGTGCGACCGGAGGCGGCCTCCGGCAAGCTCGAATTGTTCAGCGAACTGCTGGAGGAGGTGATTGACGGCGGGCACCGCGCGCTGGTGTTCAGCCAGTTCGTCAGCATGTTGACGCTGCTGAAAGAGCGGCTCGACGCCGAGGGTGTGAAGTTTTGCTATCTGGACGGCTCGACGACCGACCGTGCCGCCGTGGTGGACCGCTTCCAGAAGAACGCCGACATCCCGGTGTTCCTCATCAGTCTCAAGGCGGGCGGCACCGGCCTCAATCTGACGGGCGCGGACACGGTGATCCACTTCGACCCGTGGTGGAATCCCGCCGTTGAGGATCAGGCGACCGATCGCGCGCATCGCCTCGGCCAGACGCGCGTGGTGACGAGCTACAAGCTCATCGCGCGCGACACGGTGGAGGAGAAAATCCTGACGTTGCAGAGCCGGAAGCGCGAACTCATCGCGGCCACGCTGGGTGGCGAGGAGGAATTCACCTCCGCGTTGAGCTGGGACGAAATTCGCGAGTTGTTGGCCTAGCATTTTTATGTAGCGAGCATGACAGGGAGGCCCCTCACCCCGTCCCTCTCCCCATCCGATGGGGAGAGGGTGCCCGACTCGTCCCCCGCAGCTTCAGCAGAGGGGGAAGGGCGGGTGAGGGGTGGCGAGCGTTTGTAGCGCTACGACATTTATGGAAACGCTCCAAGCGGGTTGCTTTGCCGGGCGAATTGGTGACGGGGTATTTTCGGCGGGATGCCGGGCGGGTGCCACCCTTCACCATTTGGGCGTCAGACCGCCGCGCCCCGGTGGGAGGCGGAAAACAAAACGGCGCGACCCGGAGGTCGCGCCGTGGAATCCGTCGCCGGACAAGGATTACTTGAGCGGCACCGTGGCGATGGTCTGGAGGATGCGCGCGGCGATCTTGTAGGGATCGCCCTGGGAGTTGGGGCGGCGATCCTCGAGATAACCGCGGTAGCCGTTGTTGATGAAGCTGTGGGGCACGCGGATGGAAGCGCCGCGGTTGGCCACACCGTAGTTGAACTTGTCAATGGACTGCGTCTCATGCAGGCCGGTAAGGCGGAGGTGGTTGTCCGGGCCATACACGGCGATGTGTTCGTTCTTGTATTTGTCGAACGCGGCCATGAGCGCCTCGAAGTATTCCTTGCCGCCTTTCTCACGCATATACTCGGTGGAGAAGTTGGTGTGCATGCCGGAGCCGTTCCAGTCCACATCCTTGCCCAGCGGTTTGCAGTGCCAGTTCACATCCACCTGATACTTCTCGCACAGGCGCATGAGGAGGTAGCGAGCCACCCAGACCTGGTCGGCGGCATTCTTGGAGCCTTTGCCGAAAATCTGGAACTCCCACTGGCCTTTGGCCACTTCCGCATTGATGCCCTCGTGGTTGATGCCGGCGTCGAGACACAGGTCAAGGTGCTCCTCGACGATCTGGCGGGCGATGTCACCCACATTCCGGTAGCCCACGCCCGTGTAGTATTCGCCCTGCGGGTAGGGGAAGTTGTCCTGGCCGGGCGGGAAACCAAGCGGCCGACCGTTGCGATAGAGGAAATATTCCTGCTCGAACCCGAACCACGCGCCGGGGTCATCGGGAATGTTGGCGCGGGAGTTGGACGGGTGCGGCGTCTTGTCATCCGGCATATAAACCTCGCACATCACCAGCACGCCGTTTTTGCGGGTGGAATCGGGATAAACGGCCACGGGATGCAGTTTGCAGTCGGAGCTTTTGCCCTCGGCCTGCCGGGTGGAGCTGCCGTCAAAGCCCCAGATGGGCAGGTCGCCCAGTTTGGGAAAGCTGCCAAATTCCTTGACCAGGGTTTTGCTGCGGAGGTTCGGAACGGGTTCGTAGCCGTCGAGCCAGATGTATTCGAGTTTGTATTTCGGCATGTGTGGGTTTTTGTTTTTTGGTGAACAGGACCGTGCCGCAGGCGGGGCCTGCGGAACAACGGCGCGCAACTAAGCAGGGGGGATGCCAGCGGGCAAGCGCCATTCCGGGGCGGCGCGGAAATCGCCATTTTTATGGCGTTTTTCTGCGTCGGTCGGCCTTACCGGGCCCCGGGCCAGCGGAGCGGCAACTGGTGAAATTTAAGCAGCCTGAGCAAGGCGGGACTGTCGGCGGGTGTCACCCGGCACTCGCGTATTCCTCGTCGGTTTTGAGGTTCATGGCCATCAAAACGTAGTCGTGATTGATGGCCTGCATGTCCTTCACATGGTCCTCCAGCCGGAAGAGGTGACTGAAGCCCACCATGGCGAAGAGTTTCATGCCCGCCTCCTGTTCGCCGAGGAACTCCGCTTCGGCACGTTCGAGGCCCAGGTTGCGGGCGATGTCCACGATCTCCTCGACCAGCAACCGGCCCAGCCCGTGGCCGCGATACTGGGGATGCACGAGCACGCTGACGCGCCCGACGTGCCGCTTCCACCCGCCCAACTGCTGGTGGAGGGTGGCGTCGCCCACGATCTTGCCGTCCGCCACCGCCAGCAGCGGCAGGTTCCGGCCGTAGTCAATGTTGTGGCACCAGTCGCGGATGACGGCGGGGTCGGTGACGCGGTGCTTGATGAACATGCGCTCCGGCTCGGGGATGGCGGAGAAAAACTCGTGGAATGCCTTCTCGTCCTCCTTCTTGAGCGGCCGGAGCGTGCATTTGAATCCGTCGGGCAGGGTCACCTTCTTCGGGTATTTTTGGAGCTGGTATTCGAGTGACATGGTTTCCTCCGGTGGTTATGGCGCGACTCTGCCGGAGCGATTCGCGTGCCGCAAGCCCGCACTTTTTCGCGGCCGCAGCCCGTCCGCTTGCCACGCACGGGACGCTGTCGGATACTGGGCGCGTGCAACCGAACTGGGACCAGTTGACCGGCGACCTGGTGGCTTCCTACCTGAAACTGGGCGGCATCAATCATCTCGACGGCAAGAACCTCCCCTCCAAACAACGCATCGGCGCGCTCACCCTTGACTTGCTGCGCCTGTTGTTTCCCGGGTTCTTCGAGGAAACCGTGGCGCACTCAACCGAATTGCACGCCAACACCGCCGCGCTGTTGAAGCCGGTGGGCCGCGTCCTCCAGGAGGAACTGGCCAAGGCGCTCGAATACAATCCGCCCGCCGGCCTGGCCAGGAAGGACATCGCCGGCACCGCCCGGCAGCTCACGGTGGATTTCCTCCGTCACCTGCCCGCCATTCGCGAACTGCTCCAGACGGACATCGAGGCCGCCTACAACGGCGACCCCGCCGCCTTGAGCCGCGAAGAGGTGATCGTGGCGTATCCGTTCGTTGAGGCCATCGCCGTGCAACGCATGGCCCACGAGCTTTACCGGCACGGCGTGCCGCTGCTGCCGCGCATCATGACGGAATGGGCGCACGCCCGGACCGGAATGGACCTGCACCCGGGCGCCCGCATCGGCTCGCATTTCTTCGTGGACCACTGCACCGGAACGGTCATTGGCGAGACCACCGAGATCGGCAGCCACGTGAAACTTTACCAGGGCGTGGGCCTGGTGGCGCGTTCGCTGGCCGCCGGCCAGAAACTCCGTGGCAAGAAGCGCCACCCCACGATCGAGGACCGCGTCACCATCTACGCCGGGGCCACGATTGTCGGCGGGGAAACGGTCATCGGGCACGACAGCACGATCGGGGCGAACGTGTTCCTGACGCACAGCGTGCCGCCGCACTCGCTCGTGGTGCAGGACGATCCGAACGTGAAGATTCTCGACAAACGGGAACGCGAACTGGCCGCGCACGACCCGGGAATCTGAGCCGCGCGGTCAGGCGTTTCGCCCGTTGCCGCCGGCCAGCGCGAAGATGGGCCCGTCGCCATCCAAAAACCCGTGCAAGTGCCGGAGCCGGGTGGGATGGCGGAGTTTGCGAAGTGCCTTGGCCTCGATCTGCCGGATGCGCTCGCGGGTCACGTTGAACTGCCGCCCGACCTCCTCCAGCGTCAGCGGCTGACCGTCGGCAAAACCGAACCGCCGTTCCAACACCTGCCGCTCCCGCTCGCTCAGGGATTTCAACACGTCGCGCATCCGGGCGCGCAGCAGATGATAACTGGCGGCGTCGGCCGGATCGCCCGCGCTCTTGTCCTCGAGCAGGTCCCCCAGGCTGGCATCCTCGCCCTCGCCCAGCGGGGATTGCAGGGAGACCGGCTGCTGGGCCATCCGCAGCAGGGCATGAACGCGCGCCACGGGCATTTGCAAATCGTCCGCCAGTTCCTCGGCCGTGGGTTCGCGGCCCAGTTCCTGGACCAGCGCCCGCTGCGCGCGGGTCAGCCGGTTGATGACATCCACCATGTGAACCGGAATCCGAATGGTGCGCGCCTGGTCGGCCAGCGCGCGGGTGACGGCCTGGCGAATCCACCAGGTGGCGTAGGTGGAAAACTTGTAGCCCCGGCGATACTCGAATTTCTCGACCGCGCGCATCAGCCCGAGATTGCCCTCCTGAATCAGGTCGAGGAACGAAAGCCCGCGATGGTGATAGCGTTTGGCGATGGAAATAACGAGCCGCAGGTTGGCCTCGACCATTTCCGCGCGGGCCTGGCTCGCCGCCCGCAGCGCCTCGGCCAGTCGCGCGTGCGCCGCCCCAAATTCTTCCCGTCGCATCCGCGCCAGGGCTTCCAGCCGGGCCGGTTCGCCATCGGCTCCCGTCCGTCCCGCGGCGGCCAGGCGTTCGGCCACGTGGAAAGCCATGCGGGCCATGCTCTCGAGAATTCGCTGCTTGAAGCCGAACTGCGGCAGCCGCCGCGCGAGGGTGGCGTTGAGCCGCTGGAGCACGCGGGGACGGCCCGCCGCGAACGCCGCATCCGCTGCCGCGTCCAGTTCGCGCACCTCGCGCACCAGCCGCGTCAGCCGTCGCTGATGTTTTTCCCGCGTCGCCACGAGCCGGTCCTGCACCACGCGGTCGAACCGCTCTTTGGGCGGGTGCGCGAGGAGCTTCTCCGCAAGCGCGAGATGCTCCTTGGTGGCGAAGCCGAAGCGATACAACTCCTCCCGGACAGACTGTTCGGCCGCCTCGATCCGCTGACAGATGGCCACCTCACCGGCCCGCGTCAGCAACGGCACCCGGCCCATTTCCCGCAGATACAACCGCACCGGATCATCCAGCAAATCCCGCCCGTCCGGTTCCTCCTCGGCGGCGGCCGGCGGGGCCGGCGCGGTGGCTTCCGGCTCCTCGATTTCCAGGTCCAACGCGATCAGGCGACGATGAAGTTCCTCCTCCTGGGCCGGCGAAAGTGCGTGCTCCGCCACGGCGTCGCGGAGGTCGTCCCCCGTCAGGTGCCCCTGCTCGCGGGCCAGCCGGACGAGTTCGCGGACCACGGCCTCCAATCCCGCCCCGTTCGAGGGAGACGGCGGGTCGCCACCGGGCAAAGAAGCGTGCGCAGTTCCGTTGGCCGGGCGCCCGGCGGGCTTCGCGGGAGTGCGCGCAGAATGGGTTTTGCGGATGACTGCCATGGGACGCGCCGCCTTGTTGCGGGAACTCACGCAATATCCGGCGCGCTCCCGCGCCGTCAAGCCGCGCCGTCACCGTCACCAAACTTTAACCCGGGCCGCCCCCGGGCCGCCGGTTCAAGCCGGCTCCTGCTGGGTCAGGCAATGCAGCGAGCCGAAGCCGAGCACCAGGTCCACCGCATGAATGCCCACCACCGGCCGGTCCCGGAACAGTTCGCCCAAAATGCCCAGCGCAACGCGGTCATTGGGGTCGTTGAAGGTCGGCACGATGACGCAGGCGTTGGCGATGTAGAAATTTGCGTAGCTCGCGGGCAGCCGCCAGTTCTTGTAGTAGAGCGGCGCGGGCATGGGCAGCGCAATGACCTCGGGCTTCGAGCCGTCCTCCAATCGCAGGTCCTGGACGCGCTCCCAGTTCTCCGCCAGCGGCTTGTAATTGGGGTCCTTCCGGTTCGTCTCCTGGATGAGCACGAGCGTCTTGGGATCCGTGAAGCGGCAGATGTCATCAATGTGCCCGTGCGTGTCATCGCCCACCGGCCCGGCCGCGAGCCAAAGGACGTTTTTCACGCCGAGATATTTTTTGAACTGCGAATCATACTCAGCCTTCGTCATCCCCGGATTGCGGACCTGGATGGTCGGATGCTGATAACACTCCTCGGTGGTCAGCAGGGTGCCGCGGCCATTCACCTCGATGCCGCCCCCCTCGATGATGAACGGGCGGGCTTTGGGGCGGGGGTTGCGCGGGGTGGGCGGAGGCGTCCATTGGGCGTCAAAGAGCGGGCGTTTGAGCAATGCGGCGGCGGTTTCGGGAACCGTGGTGTCGAGCTGCCAGTTCCTGTATTTGGCCCAGGCGTTGAAATGGAAGTGGACGATGGCCTTCTCCCGGTGCCGCGCTCCGCGTTTCGCGCTTCGCGTCACATGAATGGGTCCGCTGTCGCGCGTCCAGCCGCGATTGGTGGGATGCACGACAAACTGGACGCGCTTCAGATCGCAGCCGGCGCGTTTCAAATAACGGGCGGCAAACCTGGCCTCGGCGCGATCGCGGACCAGCAGGCGGACCATTTCGCCCGGCGTGATCTTGCGGACCATCTCGCCATAGACCCAGCGGATGGTGTCCAGCTTGTCCGGCCAGTCGGAGGCGTTGTGCGGCCAGCCGAGCCAGGTGGCGGCGTGCGGTTCCCACTCGGCGGGCATGGCATAGCCGAGTTCCGCCGGGGTCCGGTCCGTGATCCATTGAATCTTCGCCATAACGGTGCGCGGAGCATAACGACGGCGGCGGATTTGCAAACTGGAAACCCGCGGCGGGCCGGGCCGCGCTTGCGTTCGGGGGCGGTTGGTTCAGAGTGGGCGCCGGAGCATGCAGACGTTGTTGAGCAAGATGACGGCGGCGGCGGAGCAGCGGCTGGCGCTGCCGCCGGGCCGCCTGCCCGCGCAGGAGATTCCGCGCTACAAGGCGTGGCTCAAAGTCGAGACCCACCGCCTGAAAATGGCCCACCGCGCCGGCGGCGGCGGGCGGGAGATTTGCGCCGCCCGCGCCCATCTGTTGGACCTGCTGCTCCGACACCTGTGGGACGCCGCGCGGCACAGCCTGTCTCCGCAGGCGCAAAAGGAGTTTCCGCGCGTTGCCTTCGTCGCGCTGGGCGGCTACGGGCGAGGTGAACTGAACCCGCACAGCGACGCGGACGTGATGTTCCTGCATGACGGGCAGGTCGCCTCCGCCGGCAAGCCGCACCCCTATCTCGGCCGGATTCTGGACGGCATCCTGTATCCGCTCTGGGACCTGGGCTTCAAGGTGGGCCACGCCGTGCGCACGGTGGACGAGTGCGTGGCCGAGGCCAACCGCGAGATGCAGTCCAAAACCTCCTTCATCGAGGCCCGGCTCATCGCAGGAGACGAGAAACTGTTCGCCCGCTTCGAAGCCGCCGTGCTGGCCAAATGCGTCAAGGGCCACGAGGACGAATACATCGCGGCCCGGCTCGAGGACCAGGCCACGCGCCGCGCCAAATTCGGCAACTCCGCCTGCATGCAGGAGCCGAACGTAAAAAACGGCTGCGGTGGGCTGCGCGATTACCAAAACCTGCTCTGGATGGCGTTTTTCAAGTGCGGCACCCGCTCGCTGGCGGAACTGGCCCGCCGGGACCTCCTCATCGCCGCCGAACGGCGCGACCTCGAGGCGGCCTACGACTTTCTCCTGCGCGTCCGCACCGAGATGCACTACCAGGTGACGCGCCCGACGGACGTGCTGACCAAGGCGCTGCAACCCGCCGTGGCGCACGGCCTGGGCTACCACGAACGCTCGCCCAGCCGGCGCATCGAGCGGTTCATGCGGGATTTCTACACCCACACCCGGAACATCTTCCTCATCACCCGCACACTCGAGCAGCGGCTCGCGCTGGTGCCGCGCCCGGAACCGCGCTTTTCGCTCCGCAAACTGCTCCCCAAGGGACGGCCCGCCGCCGCCGAGCCGGTGGACGGCTTCAAATTCGTGGACGGCGAAATTCATGCCGTCTCGAACCGCGTTTTCCGGGACTCCCCCCGGCGGCTGATGCGCGTGTTTCTGCACGCCCAGCAGCGCGGCCTGCGCCTGCACCCGGACCTGGTGCAGTTGCTCCGCCAACAGCTCCCGCTGGTCAACCGCGCCTTCCTGGCCGACGCACACGTTCACGAGACGTTCATCACCATTCTCAACCAGCGTGGCGACGTGGCCCGCATCCTTCGCGCGATGCATGAGACGGGGTTCCTTGGCAAATATGTTCCCGAATTCGGCCGGCTCACCTGCCTCGTCCAGCACGAGTTTTACCACCAATACACCGCCGACGAGCACACCTTGATGTGCCTGGAGCAGCTTGACCGGGTGTGGGGCGCCAAGACGCCCCCGCAGGATGCCTATGCCCCGCTCCTCCAGGAACTGGAGCATCCCTACCTGCTTTACCTCGCCCTGCTCCTGCACGATGTCGGCAAGGCGGAGGCAGGCGGAAACCATTCGCTCGCCAGCGCCGAACTGGCCGGGCGCGTGGCCCGCCGCCTCGGGCTGGATGACGCCGCCACAGCCACCCTCCGCACCGTCATCGAGCATCACCTCCTCCTGGCGATCACCTCGCAGCGGCGCGATCTCGAGGACCCGGCGGTCATCCGCACCGTGGCGGACATCGTGCGCACGCCGGAGAACCTCGCGCTGCTGACCTTGCTGACCTTCGTGGATTCCATGGCCACAAGCGACAAGCTGTGGAACGGGTTCAAGGACGCGCTGCTTTGGTCGCTCTACCGGAAGGTTTCGCAACTGCTCACCGGGGGCACCGAATTCCTCAAGGCCGAGGAAAAGCAGCGCGAGCTGCTCAAGCTCGAGGTCTGTCGCGAACTGCCCCCGCACCTCGAAGCCGAGGAGGTCCAGGCGCACTTCGAAGGCCTGCCCGCGCGCTATTTCCTCATCCACAACGCCGCCGAAATTGTCGCCGACCTCGACCTGGTCCACGCCTTCATGGTCCGGCAGGTGGACGAGGGTCAGGACGCGCTCGCGCCGGCCATCCGCTGGCAGCACCACCGCGACCGCGGATACAGTGACGCCCGCGTCTGCACCTGGGACCGGCCCGGGCTGTTCAGCAAGATCACCGGTTCCCTCAGCGCGGTCGGCCTGAACATCCTCAGCGCGCAAATCTTCACCCGCGCCGACGGCGTGGCGCTCGACGTGTTTGCGGTGACGGACGGGCGCACCGGCGGACTGGCCACGCCGGAACAGGGGGAGAAATTCGAGCAGGTGCTCCGGCGCGCTCTGGGTCGCGAGGATCTGGACCTCGCCGCGTTGATCGCCCGGCAGAAACAGTCCCGCCCGCTCTACCAGGCCTACACCGGGGAACGCCTGCCAACCGTCGTCAGGCTCGACAACGATGCCTCCGAACAACGGTCGCTCATCGAGATCGTCACCGAAGACCGGATCGGTCTGCTGCACGCCGTCGCGCAGCAACTGGCGGCGCTCGGTGTCAATATTTCGGCGGCCAAGATTTGCACCGAAAAAGGCGCGGCGCTCGACAGCTTCTACGTCAGCGAGCCGGACGGGCGGAAACTGGACCCCGCCACCCGCTGGCCCGCGGTCGAGGCCGCCCTGCGCGCGGCCATCGCCAAGCTCGATCCGCAGTAAGATTACGGCGCATCCGCCACCGCGACCACCCGGGCCGGTCGCTCCGCGCTGTCATACACCACGGGGCTGCCGTTGAGCTTGTTTTCCCCGAGCGCCTTGATGCAGACGATGCGGCGGTAGCCCTCCACGGTGAGCAGTTCCCGCCATTGTTCGCCCAGCGTAACGCAGTCGCGCTCGGAGAACTGCCAACCCACCAGCACCACGGCCAGGTCGCGGGAATTCTCATCCGCGCGAAGGGCCGACCCGACATCCTCCACCTTGAGAATCTTGCGATACGGCCCGTCCATGACGGCGGGCTGCAGGACGAAGATGTAGTCCCAACTGTCGTATTTGATGACAGCACTCGCGCGCTCGGCTTCGGTAAAGCGTTTGAGGTGCGCCAGTGGCACGGGCCGGGTGCTTTGGCAACCCGTCAGGGCGAAAGCCGCAGCCAGCAAGAAGGCGGACACCGGGCGGAAACAGCGCGCCCGGCGGAGGAGATGAGGATACGTCATATTTTGGTCGCGCCATCGGCAGGCGCAATTCTCCAAGAGCAGGTTGCGGGCACAGGCGCGCGAGGGCCTCGCCGGTCGCACCCTTGCGAAAGCATCCCCCCTCCGGGATGGCGCGCCGCCCCGCCGGAGAATCCCGTTGCGCCCCCCGGGCCGCCAAAACTAAGCTCCGGTCGTTGAACGGGGACGCGGTTCGAAGGAGGGACCGGATCCCACGCCTGACCATGAAAGCGAAAAAGAGCATCGCCACGTCCAAATTGGCCGGCCTCGTCAAAGAGGTGGCCGCCAAAATCACCAAGACCGCCGCCCGCGCTGTTCCCCGGCGGTCCAAGGCCAAGTCCGCCACCCCTGCCGAACCGCCGCCCGAAACCGAACCGGCGGAAAAACCCGCCGCCAAACGCACCCGCAAGACGGCTGCCGCCGCGCCCGCTGCCGCCCCGAAGAAGGCGGTCCGCAAGGCCGCGCGCAAAACCGCCCCCAAGGAGGTCGAACTGCCGCCGATTCTGTTTGAGGGCGACCGCCCGACGCCGCCGGACGTGGGCGGCCCCGGGCAGCGTTACGCGCTCGGACCGTCCGCGCCGAAGGAGTCCTTTACCGACGAGACCGACCTGCCCGACGCCTACGGCACGAAACAAATTTTGCTCGCCGCGCGCGACCCGCACTGGCTCTACGCGCACTGGGACCTGACCCGCGACCAGTTGCGCCGTTACAACGCGATGTCCCGCGACGGGCACCTGATTCTGCGCGTGTTCCTGGGCGAACCGCGCGGGATGCCCCTCCAGGAAACCCACGTGCATCCCGAATCGCGCCACTGGTTCATCCACGTCGAGCGGGCGGGCGTGAAATACTCCGTCGAACTTGGCTACTACGGCGCGAACAAACGGTGGAAACCCATCTCCGCCTCGGGGCTGACTCTCACGCCGCCGGATGTGATGGCCGACGAAGGCGGCGAACTGTTCGCCACCATCCCGATGGAGGTGCCGCTGCCCAAGCTCGTCGAGATTGTCCGCGCCGCCGCCGTTGAAAACGCGCCGCTGGCCGAGGCGCTCGAGGAACTACGCGCCACCAGCCACCCCAAGCTGCCGCCCGTCCTCACGGCCGCCCAGGCGCAGCCCGCCGCCAAGGTCAAGCCCCTCACTCCCGCCCAAAAACGCGCGCTGGCCGAGGTCATCACCCTCGACGAAGTGCGCCGCGTGTGGATTGGTTCGCTTGAAATCACCGAACTCGTCCGCCGTCAGCTCGAACGCGGCGCGGGTGAGGCGGAGTCGCTTTCGTCCGCCGCGCTGGCGGCCGCCCAACGCGCGGGACTCGGCGGCGTGTCGAGCGTTTCCAGCCCGTTCGGCGGGGCCGCTGAAAAGGCGAAGGGATTCTGGTTCAACGTCAACGCCGAGCTGATCATCTATGGCGCGACCGAGCCGGATGCGACGGTGACCATCGGCGGCCGCAAGATTCGCCTCCGACCGGATGGCTCGTTCAGCTACCGGTTCGCGCTGCCGGACGGCGATTACGAATTGCCCGCCACCGCCGTCTCCGCGGACGCAAGCGACGCGCGGCACGCCACGCTGCAATTCCGCCGCGCCACGCACTACGTCGGCGACGTCGGCGCGCATCCGCAAGACGCCGCGTTGAAGAAGCCGTCGCCCGAAAACGTCTAGCCCGCCCGGATGAACGAGGACCGCGAACAACTGCGCCTGCTGGCCATTTTCCACTACGTGGTGGGGGCGTTGCTGGGACTGTGTTCGTTCCTCCCGGTCATTCATCTGGTGCTGGGCTGGCTGATGGTCTTCCGCCCGCACTCGCTTGGTCCGGGCGAACCGCCGCCCGCGTTCATGGGCTGGTTTTTCATGGGGTTCGCCGTCGTGGCCATCCTCGCCGGCCTGACGCTGACCGTGCTGACGATCGTGGCGGGGCGACGGTTGGCGCGATTCCGCAGCCGCACGTTCTGCATCGTCATCGCCGCGTTGCTCTGCCTGTTCATGCCCATCGGCACGGCGTTGGGGGTGTTCACCATCATTGTCCTGATGCGGCCCTCCGTGAAACAGCTTTTCGACGCCCCGCCCGCCGTATGAGTCCGCTGTGCCGCGCTGTCGCGTCCGTGATCCGGCTCGTGGGCTGCTGCCTCGTCGGGCTGGCCGTGGTGCTGTTTGCGCTGGCGTGGTTCCGTCCGCCGCCGTGGTGGCAACTGGCCGGGAACGCCGCGCTGGCCATCGGTGGCATTCTGTTGTTGATCAACAACCGTTCCCTCGCCGCGCGGCTGGCCGATGACGAGGACGAAACGGAAACCCCGGACGCCGGCGATTGAATTTCCCCATGCAAGGCTATCTCTCCATCGTATTGCACGCGCATCTGCCGTTCGTGCGGCATCCCGAACACGAGAAGTTCCTCGAGGAATCCTGGTTGTTCGAAGCCATCACCGAATCCTACCTCCCGCTCATCCGCGTGATGGACGGGTGGCTCCGGGACGGCATGGCCACCCGCCTGACGCTCACCCTCAGCCCGACGCTCTGCGCGATGCTGCGCGACCCGCTGTTGCAGGAACGCTACCTCCGCCACCTCAACAGCCTCATCGAACTGGCCGAGAAGGAAATCCACCGCACCTATTGGGACCGCAAATTCCGCGACCTCGCGCACCAGTATCACCAGCGGTTCATCGAATTGCGCGACACCTACAATCTCCACGCCGGCAACCTGCTCACCGCGTTCCGCCGCTTCCAGGACGAGGGCCGCCTCGAGATCATCACCACCGCCGCCACCCACGCCCTGCTGCCGCTGCTGAACCATCAGCCCAGCCTGCGCGCGCAAATCCTCGTGGCCCGCGATCATTACGAGGAAACCTTCCAGCGCCCGCCGCGCGGCCTCTGGCTGCCCGAGTGCGCCTACGCCGAGGGCGTCGAAACCGTGCTGCAGGAGGCCAACCTCCGCTGGTTCATCCTCGACACCCACGGCGTGCTCAACGCCCGGCCCCGCCCGCGTTACGGCGTGTTCGCCCCGCTCTTCACCCCCAACGGCATCGCCGCCTTCGGGCGCGACCTTGAATCCGCCAAGCAGGTCTGGAGCCGCCACGAGGGCTATCCCGGCGACCCGCGTTACCGCGATTTCTACCGCGACATCGGCTACGACCTCGACTTCGAATACGTCCGCCCGTTCCTGCCCTCGCCCGATCATCGCGGTTTCACGGGCATCAAATACTACCGCATCGAGGGCAAGGGCCACGACAAGCAGGTCTATCACCGCCGCCAGGCCCTCGAGGCAGCCGCCCAGCACGCGCAGCACTTCCTCGAAGCCCGCGTGGCGCAGTTCCAGCAGCTTGCCCCGCTCATGGACCGTCCGCCGCTGCTGCTCTCGCCCTACGACGCCGAACTGTTTGGCCACTGGTGGTATGAAGGCCCGGAGTTTCTCGATTACTTCGTCCGCAAGGCGTATTACGACCAGCAGGTGTTCAAGTTGATCACCCCTGAGGATTATCTCCGCGCACACCCCACCAACCAGGTCGCCACGCCCAGCCCCTCGAGCTGGGGCGAGGAGGGTTACTACCGCGTCTGGCTCAACGAGACCAACCAGTGGATTTACCCGCACCTGCACGTCGCCCAGATGCGCATGACCGAACTGGCGCGCCGCTTCCCCAACGCCACCGGCCTGCGGCTCCGCGCCCTGCGCCAGGCCGCGCAGGAACTGCTGCTGGCCCAGGCCAGCGACTGGCCCTTCATCCTCCGCACCGGCACCAGCCCGGATTACGCGCGGAAACGGGTGAAGGACCACCTGCTCCGCTTCCTCACGCTGCACAAGCAGATCATCACCGGCAAAATCAGCGAAGCCCGGTTGAAACAGCTCGAAGCGACCGACAACGTCTTCCCGGGCGTGGACTACCGCTACTGGGCATAAACGCGGACAGCTTGCTCCCGGCACCCCTCGGAGATGCACCCCGGCGCTCCGCGGGGTGTTTTCCATCTTTCCCCGCGCCGTTTTTTGCGTATGCTGCGCGCCCCTATGAATTTCATCGTTACGGCGGGACCGACAATCGAGAAACTGGACATGGTGCGGCGGCTTACCAACTTCTCCACCGGGCGCACCGGCACGGAAATGGCGAACTTCCTCGCCGGCCGCGGGCACCACGTCACCTTGTTGCTCGGCGAACAAGCCACCTGGAACGGCCAGCGCCGCGCCCAGAAGGTGATTCCGTTCAGCACCACGGCGGATTTGCAGGAGAAACTCAAAGCGTTGGCCAGGAATTCCGTGCATGCGGTGCTGCACGCAGCCGCGGTGGGCGACTTCATGTTCGGCAAGGTCTGGAAGCGCGATGCCGAGGGCCGGCTGCAGGAGGTGGCCTCGGACAAGTTCTCGACGCGCGACGGGGCGCTGCTTGCGGAACTGGTGCCCACGCCCAAGTTGATCGCCCAGTTGCACGAGTGGTTCCCCAAGGCGGTCGTCGTGGGCTGGAAATACGAGGTCGAGGGCAAGCGCGAAGACGCCATCGTGGCCGCGCAGTTGATGATGGAGGAAAGCAAGCTGTCGGCCGCCGTGGCCAACGGCCCGGCTTACGGAGAGGGCTTCGGCTTCATCACCTCGGGCAGCCAGCGGCATCTGGCCAGCGCCCCGGGCCTGTTCTCGGCGCTCGAGGACTTCGTGAACCGGAAAATGGCCAAGGCCTGAAGCGACGGTCTGGGTTCATGCCCCAAACAGCCTCGCCTGCGGGAGCCTTGGGCCGGCAGCGCGGCGGTGTGCCTGCCCGAGAACGGGAACGGGCCGCGCCCCGCCCATCGTCAGGCCGCCGTCGTTACATCTGCTCCAGCACCTCGATGCCGAGCGCGTTGAGGCCCTGTTTGAGCACGCGGCCCGTGAGGTCGCAGAGGGCGAGGCGGCTGGTGCGGATTTCGCCCTCAGCCTTCAGCACCGGACAGGCCTCGTAAAACTTCGCAAACGCGCCGGCCAGTTCGTAGAGATAATTGCAGAGGTAGTTGGGCCGGAAGTCGTCCGCCACCGCCTCGAGCACACCGCCGAAGTTCAGCAGATGCTTGGCCAGCGCGAGTTCCTCCGGCGCGGCCAGATCGAGTTTCGAGTTTCGAGTTTCGAGTTTCGAGTTTTCCTCCGCCTTGCGCCGGATGCTGGCCAGCCGCGCATAGGCGTATTGCAGATACGGCGCAGTGTTGCCCTGGAGTGAGAGCATCTTGTCCCAGTTGAACACGTAATCGCTCTGCCGGTTGGGCAGCAGATCGGCGTATTTCACGGCGCCGATGCCCACCACCCGCGCAATCTCCCGGCGCTGCGTCTCGGGCAGGTCGGGGTTCTTCTCGTTCACCACGGCCAGCGCGCGCGCCTCCGCCTCGTCCAGCAGGTCGCCGAGTTTCACCGTGTCGCCGGAGCGCGTTTTGAACGGCTTGCCATCGTCGCCCAGGATTTTGCCGAAGCCGACGTGGACCAGTTTCACCTTTTTCGCCGCCTCGGGCTGCCAGCGCGCAAAGGCGAGGAAGAGCTTTTTGAAATGCGGCGCCTGGCGGTCGTCCACCACATACACAATCTCGTGGGGCGACCACGTCTTGATCCGGTAATCAATCGTGGCCAGGTCGGTGGTCATGTAATTGAACCCGCCGTCGCTCTTGCGGACGAGCGCGGGGTCGGCCACCCACTCGCCGTCGCGGTGAACGAGAAAGGGGTCTTCCTTGGGCGGCAAGGTGCCGTCGCTGAAAATGCCCACCGCCCCCTCGCTCTCGCGGGCGACGCCGCGTTGCAACAGGTCCTCCACGACCGCCGCCAGCCACGGGTTGTAAAAGCTCTCGCCCAGCGTGACGTCGAAGCGCACGCCCAGCCGGCCGTAGATCGCGTCAAACTGCACCTGCGACAGGCGGATCATCTCCTTCCAGATGGCGGTGTTTTCGGGATCGCCGGCCTGGAGTTTCACGAGTTCCTGCTTCGCCTCCTCGAGGCGCGCGGGGTTGGCATCGCACTCGGCGTTGATGACCTTGTAAAGCCGCTCCAGCTCCGCAATGGCATCGCGTGCGAGCGCGGCGCGATCCAGGAGTTGTTTCCAGCCGAGGAGCAGCTTGCCGAATTGCGTGCCCCAGTCGCCGATGTGGTTGTCGGTGATGACCCGGTGGCCGAGCAGGCGCAGGATGCGCTGGAGTGCGTCGCCAATGCCGGTAGAACGGATGTGGCCGACATGCATGGGCTTGGCGACGTTCGGCGAGCTGAAATCCACGACCACCGTGAGCGGGCTGGCCGCGGGGGTGAAAAACAAATGCCGCCCCGCGAGCGCATCCCCGAGACACGCGGCCACGGCGGCGGGCCGCAGGCGGAAATTCAGGAAGCCGGCCCCGGCGATTTCCACCGGCTCGCACCACGCGCTCACGTCGAGGCGGGCCTTCACCTGTTCGGCGAGCTGGCGCGGGTTCAGCTTGCGCGCCTTGGCCAGGGCCATGAGGGCGTTGCTCTGGTAATCGCCAAATTTCGGATCGGGACAGGGACGCACCAGCACGGCGGTCACGTCGGCGTCGGGCAGGACGGCACGGACGGCGGCTTGCAGAGCGGATTGGATGTGTTGGTTGGGGAGCATGGGGGATGTGATGCGTGATGCGTGATGCGTGAAACTGGCAGGCGGCCCTCACGCATCACGCATCACGAGTCACGCGGCGGCATTATCCGGAAGCGCGGGCGAAAAACCAGACGGGAGAACGCGGAAGCCCGAGCGTGGGCGCATCTCAGTTTCTTGCAGGATGGAAGGCGCATGGTGATTGTTATACCCCCAAGCTTACCCGGAACGATTCCGTTCCATGCAGGGTGGAACGGGCCACTGGCCCGTTCTGCCGGGCGACCCGCCCGGCAGACGAGCGCACGAGGCGGCCACTGAATGGCGGGTGGCGGCCGCGCGCACGACTGGGCGGCAAGTTGCCGCCCAGAAAGGCCAAGTTGGCCGTTCCACCAACACCGACGACATGTTTCCGGCTTACCCCCTTGCAAAATACTGAGATGCGCCCCCCGAGCGTTTGGCCGCTTCGTTTCGCGCTCCCAGGCGATGACGCTCAGGCTTTTGCCGCAAACGCCACCACGGCCAGCGGCGGCAGGGTGACGACGGCCGAGCAGGGCTGGCCGTGCCACGATGTCTTCTCCGCCGTGACGCCGCCAAGGTTGCCCACGTTGCTGCCGCCGTAAATGGCCGCGTCGCTGTTCAACACCTCGCGCCAGCAGCCGGGGCCGGGCAGACCGATGCGGTAGCCTTCGCGTGGCACGGGGGTGAGGTTCAAGGCCACCACCAGCGCGCCGCCGCCGTGCGCGTCGCGGCGCAGAAAGATCAGCACGCTCTGCTCGTGATTGGTGCAGTCCACCCACTGGAAGCCGACCGGGTCGAAGTCCGCCTCCCAGAGCGCGGGATGACGCTGGTAGAGCGCGTTGAGATCGGCGAGGAAGCGTTGGACACCGGCGTGATAGGGACCGGCGCCGAGCAGCCACCAATCCAGTTCGGCGTTGGCGTTCCATTCGTTGGACTGGCCGAATTCGCCGCCCATGAAGAGCAGTTTCTTGCCGGGGAAGAGCCACTGGTAGGCGAGCAGGCAGCGGAGGTTGGCAAAGCGTTGCCAGTCGTCGCCGGGCATCCGGCCGAGCAACGAACCCTTGCCGTGGACAACCTCGTCGTGCGAGAGCGGGAGGACAAAGTTCTCGTGGTAATGGTAGAGCATCGCGAACGTGAGGTCGTTCTGATGATATTTGCGATGGATGGGGTCGCGCTTGAAGTAGCCGAGCGTGTCGTGCATCCAGCCCATGTTCCATTTGAGGGAGAACCCGAGGCCGCCGAGGTAGGGCGGGCGCGTAACCTGCGGCCAGGCGGTGGATTCCTCGGCGATGGTCAGCACCCCGGGAAAAGTGGTGTGGACGAGATGGTTGACCTTGCGGAGAAACTCGATGGCCTCGAGGTTCTCGCGCCCGCCGTAACGGTTCGGCACCCATTCACCCTCCTTGCGCGAGTAGTCGAGGTAGAGCATCGAGGCGACCGCGTCCACGCGCAGGCCGTCAATATGGTAGCGCTCGCACCAGAACAGCGCGTTGGCGGTGAGGAAGTTCGACACCTCGTTGCGGCCGTAGTTGAAAATGAGCGTGCCCCAGTCCTGGTGCGCGCCCTGGCGCGGATCCTCGTGCTCGTAGAGCGCCGTGCCGTCAAAGCGCGCCAGCGCCCAGTCGTCGCGCGGGAAATGTGCGGGCACCCAGTCCACGATGACGCCGATGCCGGCGCGGTGGAGTTCGTTGACGAAATACTGGAAATCCGCCGGCGTGCCATAGCGGCTGGTGGGCGCGTAGAAGCCCGTGACCTGATAACCCCAGCTCGGGTAGAAGGCGTGCTCCGCCACGGGCAGCAATTCGACGTGCGTGAAGCCCATCTCCTTGACGTAGGCAATGAGCGGCGCGGCCAACTCACGGTAGGTGAAGGATTCGGTGGCGGATTTCTTGCGCCACGAGCCGACGTGGACCTCGTAGATGCTGGCGGGGGACTTGAGCGGGTCGCGCGCGGCCCGGGCCTTCAGCCACTCGTCGTCGGTCCACTGGAATTCGTCCGTGCGCCAGACGATGGCGGCGTTTTTGGGGGCGATCTCGAAGAATGTGCCGTGCGGGTCGGTCTTGAGCCGGAGGGCGTTGTGGTGGTCCAATACCTCGAACTTGTAATGTGCGCCGACACCCACGCCGGGAATGAAAATTTCCCACACCCCCGAAACGCCCAATTGCCGCATCGGATGGCGTCGGCCGTCCCAGTGGTTGAAGTCGCCCACCACGCTGACGCGCCGCGCGTTCGGCGCCCAAACGGCGAAGCTGACGCCCGCCACGCCGTCCACCACACGCGGGTGCGCGCCGAGCTTGTCGTAGATGCGACGCTCGTCGCCCTTGCCGAAGAGGAACAAGTCTTGTTCGCCCAGCAGCGGGAGAAAGGAATACGGGTCGCGCGTGCGGTGTTCCGCGCCGTTGGCGAAGCGGATGACGAGGTCGTAGGCATACACCCGGTCCGCCTCCGGCGCGACGCCCTCGAACAGGCCGGCGGCATGGATGCGCTGCAACTCGAACTTCGGGCGGTTTTTTTCATGCACCGGCTCGACGCGGATGGCCGTGGCATCGGGGATGAACGCACGGGCGACAACGCCCTTGCCCTGGCCGAGCGCGTGCATGCCCAGCAGGTCGTGGGGCGAGCGGTGGCGGACTTCCACCAAGGATTCCACTTCAGCGGCGGTGAGAATCATGCCGAAACGCTAGCAGGGGATGGGCGGGAAGAAAACCAATTCGCAGATGCCGGAAACCCGCGAAACCGGATCCCTGCCGTTGGAGGAAACAAGAAACACACCAGATCCCACGAAAACCGAGACGAAATGAGCCGCACCAGTTGCGCCCCGGAGGCGCATCACACCGGGAAAACAGCCCGGGCGAGGGGGCGGTCTTCCCATCCAAGTCGGCCTTGGGGTTCTGTCGCGTCGCCCTGGTTCAACGGAAAGCTTTCGTCTGAATTGCTGTGGCTGCTGGGGCGATGGCCCCATGCACCGCGAAACGGGAAAACAAAAAGGGCGTCCTTGCGGACGCCCTGGGGAGGAAGTGCGCCAACCCTTACGGGAGGGCGACGACGTTCACGTTGTTCGGCGTGCCGGCGGCTTGCTGGCCGGCGATGGTGGTGGTGCCGCCCGTGTTGCGGATGGCCTCACGCAGTTTGGCCGTGCTCAACTGCTGCACGCTGCCGTCAGACAACGCGATGTTGCCGGCGTTGTTGTGCATGCGCTCGGTCCAGCGCAGGTTCGGCGAGTTGGTGCCCAGCGCGTAAGTGATGTTTTGCAGGTCTTGATTGGCTGCCGTGCCCACGTTGCGGTCACCGGCCAGCAGCTTTTGCGGGCTGGACTCGTCGGCATCCAGCGAGACGAAATAAGAGATGAACTGGTTGCCGGTCGTGCCGATGAACTGGGTGGCGAAGTTGGTGGCGGCGCTGCGCGAGTCTGACGGGCACGCCAGAATTTTCGGGGTGGCCAGCTCGTTCGACATCACGGCAAACACTTGGTAGGTGTATTGCGCGTAGTTGCCGGAGTTCCAAGCGATGGTGCCAGTTCCAATGGCGCCGGCGAGCCACGGTCCGCCGTTCACACCGGTAACGCTGATGGGATAGCGGCCATCGTTGTCATCCGCCCAGATGCGGAAGGCGAGACCAATCTGCTTGAGCTGGCTGACGCAGTTGATGCGCTGGGCCTTGGCTTTGGCCTTGGCCAGCGCGGGGAGCAGCATGGCCGCCAGAATGGCGATGATGGCGATCACGACCAGCAGCTCGATGAGCGTGAACGCGGACTTCTTGGAGAACTTTTTCATGAGGGTGTTTCGTTGTTTGGTTTTTTGGGCCGCACCTGCCGTTTCACTCGAACGGTGGGGATTGGCCCGCGCACCTTACTCCAAGCAGTGCCGGTGCCAATCAGAAAATGGCCGTTAATTGGGGAAATTCACGGGTGATCGGAGGTGGAACGCGCGAGCCTCACGCAAAGCGCGTGAAATTCCCGCACATGCTTCGAGAGCCAAACCTCCATGGACTGCGGTGACAACGTGGTGAGGCTGGCACCGCTTTCCCGAGGGTGTCGCCCCGCACCGTGCCCGCCCCAAAAGCGGCGTCACCCCGCCACCCTCTGCCGCCGCACTCCAAAAGACTCCCTGCGAGCGCCCAACGAGGACAGCGCGCGCCTTTGGACTGCGGTGACAGCGGGGGTGGGGGGCTGGCACCGCTTTTCGGGGGTGTCGCCCCGCACCGTGCCCACCCAAAAAAGCGGCGTCACCCCGCCACCCTCTGCCGCCGCACTCCACATACCCCCTCGAACGCGCGGGCTGTTGGCGGGAATCGAGCTTGCCCCTGAATTCCTGCAAATTCATTTTCCGGCCATGTCCAACGGTCCCATTTGCTGGCCGCATGCTCCGATGCATTGCCTGGATGCGCGGGGGACCTTCTTCGTGACGGCCAGCACTTACGGGCGGGAGCATCATTTTCGCGGTCGGGAGCGGTTGGCGGTCTTGCACCGGGGGCTGCTCAAGCTGGCGTCGGACTTTGAATGGCGGTTGGAGGCGTGGGCGGTGTTTTCAAACCATTACCATTTCGTGGCTCACTCGCCGGAACACGCCGATTCCGCCGCGAGCCTGTCTCGAATGCTCGGTGTGTTGCATGAAAAGACCGCCCGGTGGGTGAACCGGCTTGATGGGGCGCAGGGCCGCAAAGTCTGGCACAACTTCCGGGAAACCCGCCTCACTTTCGAAAAATCCTACCTCGCCCGGCTCCACTACACGCATCAGAACCCGGTGAAACACGGTCTGGTTCAGGTGGCCAATCAATATCCCTGGTGTTCGGCAGGATGGTTCGAACGCACCGCCACGCCTGCGCAGATCAAAACGATCTACGGATTCAAGACAGACCGCCTATCCGTGGCGGATGACTTTGAAGTTGCCGACGAATGGTGACAACGCACGGTCGGGGAGTTGGAGAGTGGTCAGAGGCAAAAAGCGGCGTCACCCCGCCACCCTCTGCCGCCGCACTCCAAAAGACTCCCTGCGAGCGCCCAACGAAGATGGCGCGAGTCTTTGGACTGCGGTGACAGCGGGGGTGGGGGCTGGCACCGCTTTCCCGAGGGTGTTGCCCCGCGCCGTGGCCCGCCCAAAAGCGGCGTCACCCCGCCGCCCTCTGCCGCCGCACTCCAAAAGACTCCCTGCGAGCGCCCAACGAGAATGGCGCGAGCCTTTGGACTGCGGTGACAGCGGGGGTGGGGGCTGGCACCGCTTTTTCGTGGCTGTCATCCCGGACCGTGCCCACCCAAAAAAGCGGCGTCACCCCCCCACCCTCTGCCGCCGCACTCCAAAGGCTGCGTCACTACCTCGCTTCGATTTCACAAATCATTCGGCGGGTTTGTCCATGTCCGGCCCAACAGCTTCGGGGCATGCTGCCTCCGTGCTTCCGCCATGACGACCGCTTCACCCATCACTGCACCACCCGCCGCGCCGGTTTCGCCCCGTCGCAGCGCGTCGGACCCGTGCGCCGGGGTGGCCGGTCTGCCGGCCAACGCGCCAGTGACACGGCTGCAGCCGGGGGCAATTTATTTCGGCGATGGCTGCGCAGCGCGGCTGGGCGAGGAAGTCCGGGCACGCGGTTTGCGGGAATTGTTCGTGGTCACGAGCGTCCCGGTGCGGGCAGCATGCGCCGGGGTGCTGGGAGACCTGGCAGCGGCGGTCCATGGGTTGCGGGTGTATGACGGCATCAATGCCGAGCCGACGGTGGCCATGTTCGAGGCGTGTCTGAAGGCGGCACGAACGGCGGTGTTCGATGGGGTCGTGGGGCTGGGCGGTGGCAGTCCGCTGGACGTGGCCAAGCTGGTCGCGGCGCTGGCGGACGAAGTCGCGCCCGTTCGGGACAAGTTCGGCACCGGCAGGCTCGCGCCGCGGCGGAAGTTTCTGGCCTGCGTGCCCACGACGGCGGGCACAGGCAGCGAAGTGTCACCCAACGCCATCCTGCTGGACGAGGCAACACAGTTGAAGCAGGGCGTCATCAGCCCGCACCTGGTGCCGGACGTGGCGTGCGTGGACCCGCGGCTGACCCATTCCTTGCCGCCGGAAGTGACAGCCGCCACGGCGCTGGATGCGTTGACGCACTGCATCGAGGCTTACGCCAATCGGTTCGCGCATCCGCTGGTGGACCCGCTGGCGCTGGCGGGCATCGAGGCCATCGCGGCGGGGCTGCCATTCGCGCTCAAGGATGGCCGGAACGCGGCGGCGCGGGCGCAAGTGGCACTGGGCAGTCTGCACGGCGGACTATGTCTCGGGCCGGTCAACACCGCCGCCGTCCATGCGCTGGCGTATCCGCTGGGGAGCGAATTCCATCTGGCGCACGGGCTGTCCAACGCGCTGCTGCTGCCGCAGGTGTTGCGATTCAACCTGCCCGCCGCGCCGGAGCGTTACGCCGCGGTGGCGCGGGCGTTGGGTGCACAGGAGGCGGAAACCGCGCTGGCCACCGCGAAGCGCGGCGTTGAGCGGATCGAGGCCCTGCTGGCGGCCTGTCCGTTGCCGCGCGGCTTGTCGGCATGCGGCATTCCACGGGAGGCACTGCCCCGGCTCGCGCGGTCCGCAATGACCGTGACGCGGCTGCTCAAGAACAACCCGCGTCCGCTCACGGAGGCGGACGCGCTGGCCATTTACGAGGAGGCCTGGTGAACCCTGCCAATGGCCATTCTGTTTCCCCCGTGACGCACGGCGGGGTGATCGTGCCGATGGTGACGCCTGTGACGCCGGCGGGCGCGTTGGATGAACCGGCGGTGCGCCGACTGCTCACGCATCTCGAGGCGGGCGGCGCGCACGGGGTGTTTGTGCTCGGCACCACGGGCGAGGGGCCGTCCGTGCCGCGCGAGATGGGCGAACGGCTGGTCCGCACAACGGTGGAACTGGCCCGGGGCCGGATGCTCGTTTACGCCGGGATCGGCGCGGTGGACCTGGGAGCGGCGGTCGCCGCCGGCAATCATTTTCTTGAGTTGGGGGCGGACGCGGTGGTGGCGCACGCGCCGGCGCGCTTTGAGGCGCAGCCCGAGGCGGCACTGGAGTTCTTTGCCGAATTGTCCAGCCGGCTCGAAGGGGATCTGATCCTCTACAACATGCCGCTGACCACGCGCGTGTCGCTGCCCATCGCGCTGTGCAAGGCCACCGCGCACCGCCCGCGCGTCATCGGCATCAAGGATTCCGAGAACGACGCCGCCCGCATGGTCGAGCTGTTGCGCGAGCTGGGTGACAAGAAAGATTTCGCCGTGTTCATCGGCACCGGTCCGCTCATGGGGCAGGGACTCTTGCTGGGCGCGGAAGGGATCGTGCCCAGCGTGGGCAATCTGGCGCCCGCGTTGTGCCGCGCACTTTACGATGCGGCCCGGGCGGGCGACGCAGCGCGGACCAACGCGCTGCATGAGCGCCTCATGGCCGTCTCGGCCATCTACCAGCGCGGGCGCACGCTGCCGCAATCGCTGGCCGCGCTGAAGGCCGCGCTGGCGTGGCTGGGGCTGTGCGGTCCGGACATGCTGCCCCCGTTGACCGCGCTGCCGGAGCGGGAACGGCTGGAGGTGCGCGACGCACTCATGGCAGAGGGCTTTGCGGTGCGCGGCGAGCGGCCTGAACCGGCGGAATTGCAGGCGGTGGGGTAAAGGGGCGAACGGAGGGGCCGCTACCCGGCGCTCCACCTCCGACATCCAATGAGAATGGAGAAATGGTTTTCCTTGGAGGTTCGAGATTGGGCGCTGGAGAATGGATATTTTGAACCTTTTGCAATAATGCACTCCACCTGCCGGTTTTCGCGCTTCCGCACCTAAATGCTTCATCCTCCAACTCCTTTCCCGACGCATGACCTCGTTCCCCGCCATCGCCCTGACCCTCGGCGACCCGGCTGGCGTCGGCCCGGAACTTTGTGTCCGCGCCCTCGCCGAACCGGCGGTGCGGCGGCTGTGCCGGCCCGTGGTTTTTGGTTCGGCGGCCATCCTCCGCCGGGCAAGTGCCGTCCTTGGCGTGCCGCTGCCGGAGGACCTGGTGCTGTGGGATGGCCGAGGCCCCGCGCCTGCCGGCCCCGCAGTGGTGGATTGCGCCGCGCCCCCGGCGGAGGCCGTGGTGCCGGGCCGGGTGGATGCCGCGTGCGGCGCGGCGGGTTATACGGCCATTACGAAGGCAATTGAATTCGCGCTGGCCGGGCGCGTCGCGGGTGTGGCCACGGCCCCCATCCACAAGGAGGCCCTGCGCCTGGCCGGGGTGCCGCATCCCGGTCACACCGAGATTTTCACCGCGCTCACCGGGGCCAAACGCACCTGCATGATGCTGCGTTCGGAGGCGCTCACCGTGACGATGGTGACGACGCACATCGGTTACGCCGAGGTGCCCCGGCGCATCCCGGCGGAACGGATTCTCGACGTGATCGAGCTGACCGCCGCCGCACTGGCCCGGATGAATGGCCGCCCGCCGCGCCTTGCCGTCTGCGGCCTCAACCCGCACGCTGGGGAACATGGCCTCTTCGGTGACCGCGAGGAGGAGCGCTTCGTCGAACCCGCCATCGCCGACGCGCGCCAAAAAGGCATCTCCGTCGAAGGTCCATTACCGCCGGACACCGCCTTCACCCCCGCGAACCGCCGGCGTTTTGACGGCGTCGTCTGCCTCTACCACGACCAGGGGCACATTCCGTTCAAGATGCTCGCCTTCGAGGATGGCGTGAACCTCACGCTCGGCCTGCCCATCGTCCGCACGTCCGTGGACCACGGCACCGCATTTGACATCGCGTGGCAGGGCAAGGCGAGTCCGGTGAGTTTCTTCCGCGCCATCGAATACGCCGTGAAACTGGGGGGCTGATTTGGGGCGCGCCTTTTGCCAATCTCCCTCACGCATCACGCCTCACGAGTCACGCGGCAAGAATGCGCGTGCGTGACCCGGAGCACCGCTCCAACGCCATGATCGCCGTCATTGCCGATGACCTGACCGGAGCCGCCGAAATCGCCGGCCTCGGCTGGCGGCACGGTTTGCGCGCGGTGATTTTGCGGCGCGACGCTGCGCCTCCGCGGGCTGACCTGGTGGTATATGACTCCGATTCGCGGCTCTGTTCGGCGCGCGAGGCGGCCCGGCGGGTGACGGCGATCGCCCGCCGGCTGCGCGCGGCCCGCCCGGAGTGGATTTACAAGAAGGTGGATTCGGTGCTGCGCGGCAACGTGCGGGTGGAACTCGCTACCCTGCGCCGCGCCCTCAGCCTGGACGATTGCCTGCTCGTGCCTGCCAATCCGCGCGCGGGCCGGATCATCCGCAACGGAAAATACTTCATCGGCGGCCAGCCCATTCACCAGACCGATTTCCGGCGCGACCCCACGCATCCCCGGCGCAGCGCCGATGTGCTGAACCTGCTCGGAGCCGAGGCAGGGGAAGTGATGGTGCGGCCGGTTCCTGCAGGCATGGGAAGAACGGCCCAACCCGGCCCGTTGCTGGCCGACGATCCGTGGCCAGCGCCGGTCAAGCGCCGTGCCCGCAGCAATGTCACGTTGGCGGCTGGTGGGCCGATCCGCATCGTCGTGGGCGAGGCCGGTTCTCCAGAAGACCTGCGCGCGTGGGCCGAGGGAGCTGACGGGCGCACCTTGCTGGCTGGCGGCGGCGAGTTTTTCGCGGCACTGCTGGACCAGCGGCTGGCAGGGGCAAGACTCGCGGAGCGCGTTGAAGCCCGGGGCGAGTCCAGCGCCGTCGCGTCAGACGCTTCGCTGTTGCTCGTTTCCGGCAGCCGGAGCGAATCCGCCCGCCGGTTCCTGAGCGAGGCGGGTCGGCACGGCTGGGTGGTTTTCTTCCTGCCGAAAACCCTCTTCGCCAGCCGCCGGCTCAACCTATCCGCACTGGCCGTTTGGGCGGGGGAAGTGCGGGCCGCGTGGCGGCAAGCCGCGCGGGTGGCGATGGCGATTGGCGGTCCCGCGCGGCCCGGCGAGGCCGCGCGATTGGGCCGGTTGCTGGCGGCCGCCGCCCGGCTCGTGCTGGCGCGGGCGCGGCCGGATTTTGTGTGCGTCGAGGGCGGGGCGACGGCCGCGTTGTTGTGGGCGCAACTGGGCGGGCGACCGCTGCGTGTGGAAGGCGAATGGGCAACCGGCGTGGTGGTGGTGCGGTTGCCGGGAGCGCGCGGCCTGCGGCTGGTGTTGAAGCCGGGAAGTTATGCCTGGCCGGCCGCTCTGCTGGCGGAGGCCGCCGGAGGCACCCGATCCGGCCACAGCACACTGACCGTGTAGCCGACGACCAGCAGAATGACGTGGTTGAACACGCCGATGAGGAAGGGATGCCACGGATAATTCAGCGGGCCGAGGTCGAGGAGGATGCGGTCCAGCGCGGGCAGCTTGACGGAAGTGAGCGTGGCCCAGGCGGTGAACAGGACGCACGCGGCAATGCCCGCCAGCGCACCCCGGGCGTTCGCCCGTTTGGTCAACGCGCCCAGCGCGAACAGCCCGAGCATTCCCGCCGTCGCGATGGAGAACAACTGCACGCCCAGCTCGAGCGCCGTGCCGATGCCGATCCACAGTTGCGAAAACACAATCGCGAGCACGCCGAGCAACGCCACCGCCACGCGCCCCGTCCAAAGCCGTTGCCGGTCGGTCGCGCGGGGCCGCAGGCGCCCGTAGAAATCGTCCACGATCACCGTGGCCATGCTGTTGAGGTCGGAATCGAGGCTCGACATCGCCGCCGCCAGCAGCGCGGCCACGATCAGGCCGATCATTCCCGCCGGCAACTGGGTCTTGATGAAGTAGGGGACGATGTTGTCCTTCACGGCCGCGACCTCGGGGGGCAGGACCGCGCCGGTCAGTTGAAAGAACGCCCACAGACACGCGCCGAAAAGAAAGAACAGCAGCCAGATGGGCAGGCAGGCCAACGCGCCGAGATAGGCGCTGACCCGCGCCTGCCGGTCGGTCTTCGCGACGAGATATTTCTGCACGATGTGCTGGTCGAGCGCATAACGCTGCACCGCCCAGATGGCCCCGCCCACGAGGAAGAACCAGACGTTCTCCACCCGCAGGCTGAACGACCAGTTGCCAAGGCCGAACTTGCCGCCGTCCCAGGCCGTTTGCAGCACTGTGAGCGGACCCTGCTCGGGCCGGAACAAGGCGATGCCCACGCACACCAGCGCGCCGCCCAGCAGCAGCAACCCCTGCAGCACGTCCGAATACACCACCGCCGCGATCCCGCCCGCCACCGTCATCACCAGCGTGACCGCCCCCACCACCAGGATCACCCACCACACGTCAAAGCCCGTCAGATAGGACACCGGCACGGCCAGGAAATAGAGCGTGGCAGCCATGTCCACCACCCGGCTGACAATGAACGCCGCCGCGCCGTAGGCCCGCGCGCCGTAGTGGAAGCGGCGCTCGAGGTAGTCGTAAATGCTCATCCGGATCGTGCGCCGGTAGAACGTGACGACGTAACGCGAAACAAACCACATCACCAGCGGCAGCATCAGGAAGGCGGGCAGGTTCCACATGTCGCGGGCGAACACATTGCCCGGATGGCCGATGAAACTGGTGCTGCTGATCATCGTGCCCACGATGGCAAACACCACCACCCAGCCCGGCACGTTGCGGCCCGCGAGAAAGAAATCCTCCGTGGTCCGCTGGTGCCGCGAGCAATACAGCCCGATGCCGAAAACCACGGCCAGATAGGCGGCGACGACGCTGAAATCGAGCAGGCTCATGCCGGGGAGACCCGCTGTGGCAGCGGCCGGGGCGCGCTGGGCGCCGGGTTCCGGAAAGCGGAAAACAGCCAGATTTGCACGCGCCGCAGGCTGCGGATTCGCCGGGCGCCGCGCAAACGCAAAGGCGAAAAGGCATGTCATTCCCGGCGAAAAGCCATGTATCAAATCCGGCCGCCGTTGCAGTGTAGCAGTGTCAACCCCGTTACTGATCGGCACCGACTATGCGCACCGCGTTTTCTCCGTCCAACCGGCGTTCCCACGCCTTCACCCTCATCGAGCTGCTGGTGGTGATCGCCATCATCGCCATCCTCGCCGCCATGCTCCTGCCCGCCCTCGGCAAGGCCAAGGGGCGCGCCCTGGCCATCTCCTGCATGAGCAACACCAAACAGATCATGCTCGGGTGGATGCTGTTCCTGGGCGACAACGACGACCGGATGGTGCCCAACGCCCAACCAGTGGCGGGCACCATGGATTGGGGTCCCACCGCCGACAACACCAACTCCGCCCTCCTGGTTAATGAGGAACTCTCCAAACTGGCCCCCTACCTGCCCTCCCCCGGCGTCTGGAAATGCCCGGCGGACAAATACCAGTCCCCGGCCAATCCCGGCCCCCGGGTCCGCAGCATGTCCATGAACGCCGCCCTGGGGAATGCCGGTCTGACCATTGTCGCGGGCATCCCCGACCGCACCTATTTTGTGGTCCAAAAAGCCTCGGAACTCATCAAGCCCGGTCCCGCCATGACGTGGGTGATCGTGGACGAGCACCCGGATGGCATCAACGACTCCATTTTCCACTCGGTCGCAGGCGCCCCCCGGACGTCGGGCCAGTTGCGCGACATGCCGGCCAGCCACCACTACGGCGGCGGCGCGAACTTTGCCTTCGCGGACGGGCATTCCGAAGTGAAGCGCTGGCGCGACAGCCGGTTCATCCAACCGGTCAAATACAGTTTCAAGCACTGGTCGCCCAGCAGCAATCTGCCCGTGCCCAACAGTGACGATTACGTCTGGATGAACGACCGGATGCCCTATCGTTGATTTCCCTGCCGGCCCGGAAGCCCGCTGCTCCGGGCCTTGCCCTTTCAACCCGAAACCCCACAACGCCTCAAACCATGAAACTTATGCAACACCCGTTCCGCCACCTGTCCGCCGTCGCAGCCGGTCTCGCCGCGCTGTTCCTGGCCGGCCCGGTCCATGCCCAGACGGTCAACTTCAACCGCCCGTCCTTGACGCGCGTCACCGTGCCCGTCAACAGCACCAACGTCACCGTCATCACCAATGTGGTGGACGTGGGCGGACTGTCGAGCGACGTGAACCTCGACATCACCGGCCTGCCGCCCGGGGCGGGCTACAGCCTGAGCACGACGACGGTTTCCGCGGACTCGCCGTTGGAAATCACCATCTACACCACGAACATCCCCCAGGGGGAATACACCTTCAGCCTCAACGGCACCGGCGGCGCGACCAACAGCCTCAACTTTGTCCTCCAGTCCGGTTACGTCTGGCAGGGCGCGGGTTTCGGCGCGGCCGCGAACTGGACCAACAACCCGAGCTGGGTCACGGCCAACCCCACCAACAACCCCGCCGCGGACATCATCTTTGGCGACGCCGGCGCGCAGACCAACGTGTTCCCCAACGGCATCAGCTTCACCAACATCCTGCTCAACCAGAGCATGACGGTCGGTTCGATCCGCTTCTCGCCCGGCACCCATACCAACGGCGCCACCGCGGCGCTGTTCCACAATCTCAACCTTGGCGCCAACGTCACCCTGACCGTCACCGGCCAGTTGGGCTTCCGCATCCTGCGCGACTATATCAGCGAACTGCGGGAGGACCGCAAAAACGGCATCAGCATCGGCGGCGGCGCGGGCGCGCGGCTGGTCGTTTCCAATGCCAACGCCGTCATCGCCAACCTGCTCGAGGGCAGCGCCGGTTCCGGGCTGAACTACCTGAGCATGTCCAACCTGCAGAACTTCGTCGCCTACGTGGACCGCTTCGGCGCGGGCGACTTCCGGCTTTACCCCAACTACTACAACTACGTCGCCTCCAACCAGTTCCCGAACGGCATCCCGCGCCGTTTCAACAACAGCCTCTACCTCGCCCGCACCAATTTCATCACCGCGCTGCACGTCGGGCCGGACAACTACACCAACGAGTTCACCCGCACCTACGGCTTCATGTTCCAGAACAGTGAACGCTTTGGCGTGGGCAGCAGCATCAACAACTTCCTCTACTTCGGCCAGACCAACCGCATCCATGCCGACTCCGTCTGTCTCATCGGCGCCAACCACGCCAACGGCAACGGCGGCGTCACCACCTTCAACCCCGCCTGGGCCAACTCGGGCGCCGTCTTCCGCAACCCCGCGGGCACCGGCCGCATGACCCTCTTCTCCGTGGCTGACGACGGCGGCACGGGCGAGGCCGCCAGCAACGTCAAAGCCACCATTGATTTCGCCGCCAACGGCGGTTACGTGGACATCCTCACCGACCTCTTCATCGTCTCCCGCGACCGGCAGCTCATCGCCTCGAATCAGACCCCGAACGTCCAGGGCGATGTCACCATCGGGCGCGGCATCGTGGACGCGAACACGATGATCCTCGGCTACCAGGAACACGACGGCAAAACCGACTGGACCACGATTGGCGGCGCGCAGCCCTACCTGAACTACTGCCAGGGCCGCCTCGTCATCACCAACGGCGGCACCGTCCGCGTCAATCGCAACCTCATCCTCGGTTACACCGCCGACAGCAACCCCGTCTCCTCCGCCCAGCAATACAACACCCACGGGCGCGTCACCGTGCTGCCCGGCAGCACCCTCATGGCCAGCAACATCGTCGTGGACGGCGGCCCCTTCAATTACGACCCCGACGTCTATCTCACGCCCCGCACCGATTTCATCACGGTCGAGCGCGGCTTCCTGATTGTCTCAAACACCCTGGGAGCCGCGCCCGGGCGCAAACTCCAGACACTCACGCTCAACAACGCGACCAACACCATCTTCGTGGCCGTCGGTCGCACCAATTACGTGGTCAAAAACCTCCTGACTCCGGGCACCGCCGCGAGCGTCCTCCGCATCGCCGCCATTTCCGGCGTCTCTTCCTATCCCGCCACCATCCCCATCATCTCCTACGAGAATGCCTCGTCACCCTACCTCCAGGCCGACCTGTCGCTCATCGGCGGTGGCGTGCAGGGCTATCTGTTGGACAACACGGTCAACAAAACGGTGGACCTTTATCTGACCACCAATGCGCCCAACACCCTCCGCTGGACCGGCAGCGTCAACGGCAACTGGGATTACACGACCTTTAACTGGGTTACGGTTCCGGGCGGCACCCCCACCAACTTCGCCATCGGTGACATCGTCATCTTTGATGATTCCTCCACCCGCACCAACGTGACGGTGGTGGACTCCGTGGTGCCCGGCCAGGCAGGCTTCGGCTTCACCGTCAGCAACTCCGTCCGGCAATACACCTTCTCCGGCGGCACCATTTCGGGCACCGGCAGCCTCCTCAAACAGGGGGCCGCGCCGCTCATCATGGACGCCGTCAAACAGGGCCCCATCCTCATCCAGGCCGGCCAGGTCTCCGGCAGCGGCGTGATTGGCCTGGCCACCGTGTATGACGGGGCCGTGCTCAACTTCGCCGGCAACGTCAACGGCGGCCTCGTCTCCACCGGCGCGGTGACCATCGCCGCCGGCGGCCAGCTCAACGGACCCGTCACCATCGCGGGCGGCTGGCTCCGCAACGCTGGCACCCTCTCGACCACGCCCGGCAACTTCAACCTCGTTGCGGGCAACGTCACCAACGCGGCCACCGGCGTGATCAACTGGGCCGTGAGCGCGGCCGTCACCGTCCCGGCCGGCTCGATCCTTGCCAACCACGGCACGATCAACAACCTGAACAACCGCATCAACGTCAACGGCCTGCTCTTCGGCGCCGGCACCATCGCCGACCCGGACGGCGGCCTGTTCGGCCCCAGCGGCATCGCCTCCGGCATTGACGGCCGCGTCAACGTGCTGAACCCCGCCGGCATCCTCACCGCCGGCACCAACGCCACGGGCGACATCGGCGCGCTGACCGTGCAAACCCGGTTCGACCTCTCCACCGCCAACAGCGCCGGCTGGGGCACGCTCTACATCGAGGTCAACAAGGCCCACGCCCTGACCAACGACCACATCGCCGGCGACTTCTGGAACAACATGGGCGGGCGCATCGTCATCACCAACCTCAACCCCGGCCTGCCGCTGGCGGCGGGCGACGTGCTCTGGATCTTCCGCAACAACAACGGCGAGTTCTACGAAAACAAGAACGACGCCGACGCGGCGGCGCAGCCGACCATCGAGCCGCCCGTTCCCGGCCCCGGCCTGCACTGGGACCTCTCGCAACTGCGCGGCTTTGGCAAAATCTTCGTGCGCTCCACCCCGCTGGTCTGGCGCGGGAACGTCAACGGTAACTGGGACACCACCACACCCAACTGGCTTGGCAGCATCACCTACACCAACGAGGGCGGTGTGCGGTTTGACGACTCGGTCGGCAGTGGCGCCACCACCGTCACGCTCAACCAGTTGGCCGCCCCCTCCGGCTACCAGTTCACCACCAACATCATCCCGGATGTCAGCACCAACGTCTTCACCAACATGACGGCCAGCTTCCCCGGCATCGTCGTCAGCAACTCCGCCGTCAATTACACCCTGGGCGGCAGCGGCAGCATCGAGGGCATCACCGGCCTCTACAA
>JBKBTZ010000237.1:0-3079 GCA_046290825.1 Limisphaerales bacterium | reverse complement strand
CTCCGACCGGCCAATCCGACTGGCGCTCAGCACCGTCCCCCCGGAAGGTGCGGTGCCGCTCCACCTGGCCCGGGTGTTTGTGGACGTGTGGATGGGCAGCCTGCCCCAAATGGTGGCCGGGCTTGCCCCCGCCCCTTCCCTTCCGCATTCTCCGGCCCGCTTAGCCGCATGAAAACTCATTCTGTCACATTGATTCCCGGGGACGGCATTGGTCCCGAAGTGGTAAACGCCACGCGCCGTGTCATTGACGCCAGCGGCGTCAAGATCGCGTGGGAGGAGGCGCACGCCGGCGCCAGCATGTTCCGCCAGGGCGTGGCCTCCGGCGTGCCCGACGACACCATCGCGTCCATCAGCCGGACGCGCGTGGTGTTGAAAGGCCCGCTCGAGACGCCCGTGGGTTACGGCGAAAAGAGCGCCAACGTCACGCTGCGGAAACTGTTCGAGACGTTCGCCAACGTCCGCCCCGTGCGCGAATTTCCCGGCGTCAAGACGCCCTACTCGGGCCGCGGCATTGACCTCGTGGTCGTGCGCGAAAACGTCGAGGACCTCTACGCCGGCATCGAGCACATGCAGACGCCGGGTGTGGCCCAGTGCCTCAAGCTCATCTCCCGCAAGGGCTGCGAGAAGATCGCCCGCCTCGGATTCGAGGTGGCGCGCGCCGAGGGCCGACGGACCGTGCATTGCGCCACCAAGGCGAACATCATGAAGTTCACCGAAGGGTTCCTCAAACGCACGTTCGAGGCGGTCGCCCCCGAATATCCCGACATCAACGCGCAGCACATCATCGTGGACAACTGCGCGCACCAGCTCGTCAAAAAGCCCGAACAGTTCGAGGTCATCATCACCACCAACATGAACGGCGACATCCTCAGTGACCTGACCTCGGCGCTGGTGGGCGGCCTGGGCTTCGCGCCCTCGGCCAACCTCGGCAACGAGGTGGCCATCTTCGAGGCCGTCCACGGCTCCGCGCCGAAATACGCGGGCAAGGACGTCGCCAACCCCACCGCCGTGCTGCTCTCCGGCGTGCTCATGCTGCGTTACCTCGGCGAGATGGAGGCGGCGGCGCGCATCGAAAACGCCGTCCTCGCCACCCTCGCCGAAGGCAAAACCGTTCCGCGCGACGTGGTGGGCGATGAACGGGCCGCCGGCACCCGCGCCTACACCGACGCCATCATCGCCAACCTGGGCCGCAGCGTGCCCGGCGTGAAGGCCCGCGAAGTGCGTCCCCTGCAAATCCCCGTGGTCCAAGACGCCGCCCCCGTGGCGGCAGACCGGCGCGTGGCGGGCGTGGACGTGTTTGTCGAATCCACCCGCGCGGCGGGCGACCTGGGCGAACTGCTGACCCGCCTCGCCGGGCCGGCCGGCTTCAAGCTCAAGATGATCTCGAACCGCGGCACGCAGGTTTATCCCGCGAAGGGGGCGCGAACCGATTGCGTGGACCACTGGCGCTGCCGCTTCCTCGCCGCCACGCCCGGTCTGGACCTGCCGGCGGAGGCCATTGGCCGCTTGTTGCAGGCGGTCGAAGGCGCGGGCCTGCGCTGGATGCACCTCGAGAAACTTCAGGAATTCGACGGCAAGCCCGCGTTCACCAAGGCCCAGGGCGAGGACTGAAGCCCCGCTCAACTCAACGGCGCGGTCAGCCGGAACTTCCCCGAGGCGGTGGGCACGAGCGTGTCCACCGCCCCGGCGTTGATGCGTCCGCGCAATTCCAGCCGTTCCCCCACTTCCCCCAACGCCTTCGCCAGGGAAGCCTCATCGGGACCGGCGCCGTCCGGCAGGTAGCGGAACGTGGCCGTGCCATCCGGCGCCAGGCGCAGTTCGTAATGCAGCAGCCCGGCCACCTCGCGCAGTGACTCGTCCACCTGCCACGTCGTCACGCGCCGACCGCTGACGGTGAACAGCGCGTCCCGGGCGCGGCCGTGGACGACGTAAGCGGGGCCGCCGGACGCGGGGCGGCGTTCGCACAGATCGCCGATGCGGTAGCGGAGCAACGGCATGTAGTCGTTGCTCAACGTCGTCACCAGCAGATCGCCCACGCCGTTCGCGTCGGCGTTCTCGATTTGCAGGAACGCGGTCTCGAGGCTGGGACGCATCACGCCGCGTTCATCCTCCATCAGCAGGTGGCCGGTTTCCGTGGAGCCGTAGAGGTTGAACACCGGCACGCGGAAGACGCGCTCGAGCACGCGGCGATGGGCGTGACTCAAAAACTCGTAGCTGCACAGGAGGAACCGCAGCGAGGGGAAGCGCAGCCCGCGCCGCTCGCAATGCCGCGCAAACCACACGCCATGCACGGGGTCCAGGTCCAGGAACTGCGGCGCCCATTCCGCCACCTCCGCCGCCATGCGGTCCTGCTCGGCGGGCGTGAGCAGAAAAGGGATGCGGGCGAGGTTCAGATAAAGCGTGTTGCCAAACGTGCGTTGCGGACGCGGCATCCAGACGGCGGGACAGGTCTGCCCGTTGCAGGCGGGGGTGGTGATGGTGCCGCGCCGGGCCTGGGGGAATTCATCCAGCACACCCGCGACGAAACGGTTGAGGCGGAGCGCCCGCTCCTCCTGCTCGTTCCACCAGTGCCGACCGAAGACGACGGCGAGCCGTTCCTCGGAGGTGCCGGAGGTGTATTCCAACTCGATTTCGCCCGCCGCCACGCGCTCGTCGAGCGTGGGCACGGGCGGCAGGAAGTTATGCGGAAAACCCTCGCGCATCTCGCGCTTGCCGATGGTGCCGAGCTGGGCGAGGTCGTGCGGCCCGCACACCGGCACCTGCGCCAGCCGTTCGGCGTAAAGCGGCACCGCGCGCAGCCGGGGCAGGAGACTTTGCAGGCGCGCCAACTGACGAGGTTCGATGGGATTTTCAACCAGCGAAGACATGGCGGAAACAAGTCCGGCGGGATGGGTCTCCACTCCACTTTGGGCGGTCATCCACCTGCCCGGCGCGGCGCGTTCAGGCGTGGCGTCCGGGCCATCGTGGACAACCAACGGCTCCCGTTCACCGCGCCGGCAGGGGCTGGAGATTCGGCACGGACGGTCCAACCGGCTGGGCGAAGGCGATCTTCGAGCGCAACAGCAGCGTGCCGAGCAAC
>JBKBTZ010000236.1:0-3088 GCA_046290825.1 Limisphaerales bacterium | reverse complement strand
TCTTCAGTCTCCGGTGTGACCGCCCTGGCCAGCAACGCCTTGCGCACCGGCGTGCGCAAGCCGTGCCCGAATCAGGCCGCCGTCCGCGTCGGATCCCCTCGCGGCATGGTGTTGTGCGGGGCGGGCGCGGATTTGCGATCCCCTGCGTCACGCTTTGCCGAGCAGGTGCATGGTGAGATGCGCCACGGCTTCTTCAAGCGCGGGCAGTTCGTCGGTGGATTCGAGGATGATGTCGAGCGCAGCGCACACGGGCGCGAGCACGGGCCGCAGGCGCTGGCCGCGAATCCGCAACCTCCCCGGGCGGCCGCCGGCCTGATGGAGGGTTTTCAACAGCGTCCAGCCCGCCGCCTCGCCGGGTGACAACGCGCCGCTGGCCAGGTCCATGCCCAGCACGAGGCCCTCTCTGGTTTCGGCGAGCAGGCCGAAGCGGCCAAAGCAGGGGCGGCCCTGTTCCAGAAAGGAACCGCCCGGCAGCAGCGTGCAGTCGAATTCACAGACGAGCGCGGGGTTGCGGGGCAGGGCGTTCAGCCGGGCGACAATCTCCGGTTCCGGTTCGAACGGCTCCAACCCGGTGGCGGGCGGCAGGAGCAGCGGTCGCCAGTCGAGGTCGGCGGCCGTCAGGGGGCGGTCGGGCAGGGGATGCGGCAGGAAGGGAATCTCGGTAGCGGCGCGCCCGTCATACAAATCCGGCTGCTGCTCGAACAACCGGAGGAACGCGGTGAGGCGCGGCAGGTCGGCGAGAAGCTGGTCGGCCTCGGTCTGCGTCAGGAACCACGGATGCCAGCCGGGCGCGGCGGCGCGGAATTGGGGCCAGACGCAGCCTTTGCCGGCGGGGCGGAAACCGGCGGCGTTCAGGACGGCGAGGTCCTCCTTGCGCAGTTCCTTCTTGGGAACAAACTCGAGCTTGAGGCAATCCATGCCGTCGGCGTGGTTGAGGTCTTCGAGGTCCGGTTCCTCGCTGAACATGCCGAGCAGCCAGCGCACGCCGTCCCGGCGGTAGGCAACGGCGGCGAACACCTCGCCCGCGTTGCCCAAGACGTGCGCAAGACGTGTCTCGCCGGTGACGGGGTCAATCAGGCCGACACATTCGGCATCGCTGGCGAAGGCCCAGGGTTCGAGCGCAGCGAACTCGGCGGCGGCGACCAGCAACGCGTTCCAAGTCTCGGAAGTGACGGGCGGGGGCGGGGCAAATTTGGATGGCACGACGGAAGTGAACCGGAGCGGGGGCGGGGGGGCGAACAGATTTTGATCGCGCGGCTCAATTCGCTTGGTGCGGCAAACTCGATGGAATGGCGGAGGGCGGCGGCGGTTATTCCGTCAGGAGCACGTCGCGCAGGACGGTGTCTTCGCCAACGTCGTAGCGCGGGAGCGCCTTGAGCGAGAGGTTGAAGCCGATGGTGTATTCGGTGCGGCCAAAGCGGTTCTCACGGATGCGCAGGGCGAGCGCGCCGGTCCAACTGCGGAAGTCGCGGTAAAGCGCGTAGCCGTGCTCGCGCAGTTCGTGGGCGCGAAGGTCGTAGTAGTGCGAAAGGCGCGCGCCCCAGTTCTCGTTGAGGCGGAAGTAGAAGGTGCTGACGGCGGATTCCTCGCCCGGCCCCCACGCGGTGGCGGCGGGGGCAAAATCGTCGCGGAGGTAAAGATACGCGCCGCGCCAGTGCCAGCGGGTGTTGGGTTGGAGGGTGAGGGCGTGGTAGGCGAGGCGCATCTCGCCATTGCGCAGATCGAATCGGTTCATCGCGTCGAACGCGAGCCACGCGCGCGGCTTGATTTTGAATTCGGACCAGAGGTCGTTCCACGTCTCCTGGCCCGGTTCGCGGTCCAGGCGCCAGTCGGTGAACACGTCCCAAAAGAGAAACTCCTCGGCGCGGCCGGCGCGCTTGGTTTGCAGGCGGTTGCGGACGCCGAGGCGGACGACGTTCTGCGCGTCGAGGGCGTCAATCGCATTGAAGTCCGGCGCGGTGAGCGGCTGGAGATGCAGGGCGGGCAGTTCGTAATCGAACTGCGGCAATTCGTTGGGTCGCGTGCCGGGCCGCGGGATGTAGGCGTAGTTGATGGATGGCTCGATGATGTGGCGGACGCCGTCGAGGTGCAGCAGGTCGCTCTGGACATTGGCCCACGTGCGGGAGGCCTTGAAGGAGGCCTCGACGCCGGTGTGCAGGATCGCGCGCGTCTCCTCCTGCGTGACCGCGCCCGGCCCCTCGGCCTCGCTGTAATAACTGAGCCGGCCACCCACGCGCGGGGTTACGTTCAACCAGCCGAAGAAGGTGTGCGGGAGGAGAATCTGGTGGAAGGTGTCCGCGCGGGCGGCCTCGTAATCGAGGCCGGGAATGACGTTGGTCTCGGAGAAGCGGCGGCGATACCAGCCCGCGGAGGAATCGCTTTCGTAAAACAACGGCGTGGCCGCAATGGACTGCCGGAAGCCGGCCAGCCGCACCTCAGGCAGACGCTCGACGGAGTTGAAGAAGTCGTTCACGCGCGCCTGGGCGCGGGCGGAGAGGGCGAAGTTGTCCCAGAAATGCCGGGCCTCGACGAAGGTGTTGGGCTGCGGATCGCGGCGGTATTCGCCCTCGAAAAATTCGCGGCGCACGCCATCGTCGCTGGCGTAGCCAACGCGCGCCTTGAGCGTGGTGTTGGTTTCGGGCCGGGCGAACCAGTTGAAATCCAGGCGTTGCCGGTCGGCGTCGTAGGGTTGCAGGTTGAGGTCCAGCTCGGGGGCGTCGTCGTGGAGGTAGTAATAGCGCAGCATCGCGTCGCCCCACTGACCGAGGTGCAGGTCCAGGTCCGGTCCGCCGGCGAAGCCACGCTTGGCCCGGTAATCCGCGTGCAGCCGTGCGTCCACGGTCTGCCCCCAGCGCCAGCCGTAACTGCCCAGCAGGTAGCCGCCAAACCGGCTGTCGTAGCCGGGCTTCACCAGGATGCCCGGCCGGGTCGCATCCTGCCGTTGCGAGAAGTAGGGCAGGTAAAACACCGGCACGGAACCGGCATACAGCGTGGCCCCGTGCGCGGCGAAGCGTTTGCCCGGCTCGATGACGAGCCGCCGGGCGCGCACCTTGAAGAAGGGCCGCTCGTAATCGTCGAGGGTGAGGAA
>JBKBTZ010000235.1:0-3172 GCA_046290825.1 Limisphaerales bacterium | reverse complement strand
CACGTCGTTGAACTGGGCGGTGACCGGCGTGTCGGTCCGCCCGGACGTCACCGCGAGACCCACGGTCACCACGGCGGGCAGGGCGGGGTTGGTGCTGCCCAGGAAATGCCACGTCTGGCCGTCGAGGCTCGCGTATCCGGTGACCGTCGCCCCGATGCGGCGGAGGCGCAGCCACGTGTCCGGGCCGTTGCCGGGAAACGCGCCCTGGAAGGAAACGAGCTGGTTGGTGTTCGCGCGCGCCGCAAAATGACAGCCCGCCGGGCCAGGCGAGGCGAATACCGCCGCGAAAGGCTGGTTCGAGGCCACGCCGCTCCGCGCCATCAACCCGGCCACGGTCTGCGCCGAACCATAACCGAATTGCGCCACCCGCACGCGCACGTCGAAGTCATTCGTGTAGGGGCGGCCCAGCAGCGCGCCGCCATCCGCGGTGCCGCTGAATCCACTCCCCGCCGCGGTCACCGCGTAGCCGCCCTGTGCGGTGCTCCACGTGGCGCTGCCGTTGCCCGTGGTCTCGAGCGTAAACGTCGTGGCAATGAACACCGCCTGACTGTTGGCGGCCAGCGGATTGGCGGCCACCGCGCGGTCCCGGACGCCGTTGACGGTGAGAGTGTAGGCGGCGTCCAGCGTCTGCGGAGCCGTGGTGAGCCGCACTTGATTCGGCAGCGGACCGGGCGATGCGGCGGTGACGGTCAGGGAGCCGCTGAGGTTGGTGATGACGTAGTTCGCCGGGTTCAAACCCGTGGCCGGGTCCACCGGCTCGGAAAAGGTCACCACCACCCCGGTGGGGAACGCACTGGCCGCGCCCTGCAACACCGGGGGAAGGAGGTCCGCCACGACGGACAAGATCGCGTTGCTCGAGGCGACACTGAAGGCGGTATTGGTGAATTGATTGGTCAGGAGGACGCTGAACGCGGCCCCGTGGTTGGTTAGCGCGGCGCTGACGGTGAGCGAGGCATTAGTCGCGCCGGGAATCGCCAGGCCGTTCCGCTGCCACTGCACGCCCACCGGCGGCGTGCCCTCGAACCCGACCTCGAATTGAACCTCCGCCAGTTCGGGCGCGGTCTGGCTGGCCGGCTGGGACGTGATCCGCACCGGCCCGGCCAGCAGCGCGACGTCGGGGCCGACCACGAAATTGGACTGCACCTGCGCCGCGGTCAGCGCCCCCTCGTAGATGCGGAACTCCGTGAGGCTCGCGTTCAGCCAGGCGTCGGCGGCGAACTGCGAACGCCCCAGCCAGTTGTTGACGGTGACGCCCAGTTGAGCGGGCGTGCGCGTGAACCCGGAGTTTTCCCCCACCAGCGCGCCATCCACATAGAGGCGGCTGGTTTGGACCGTGGCGTCCAGCGTCCACACCACGTGCTTCCATTCGCCAACGGGCAGCCGCGTGCCCGGCCACTCCACCAGTTGCTCGCCGCCCTGGCTGTTGTCCCGGATGGCACCCCGCAGCGTGCCCGCGCCGCTGTTCGGGCTGAGGAACAGATAATTGGTGCCCGTCCCGGCTTCCCCCTCGCCGCCGGTGCTGAAACCAAAATCCAAAATGCGCGACCACGGGCCGCTGCCGTGATCCACCAGCCAGGTCTCGAAGGTTGCGTTGGTCAGCGTCGCCACCAGCCCGTTCGGCAGGTCCACAAAGGCAGTGGCCCCGTCCAGATGAACCGCCCCGTTCGAGATCACCGCGCCACCCTGCAACCATCCATGCGCGCCGCCCAGCGTATCGGTGGCATCGGTGGTGAAGCTGTAACGGTGGCGTAGCAGCGGTTGGGCCGCGAGGGGCGCACACGCCAGCAGGCCGGCCAACAGCCCGGACAGACATCGAAACGACGCAGGGAACATCGCGCCACACTACGCCGCCGCCAATTCATTAACAAGACTCAGAAACAAAAAACCGAGGGCACTGCCCCGCGCCGCAGGGGGGCGCCATCCGGGTCCCGTAGATTGCTGCCGCGTAGCCCTGGCGCGCGGTCGCGACGAGCCGGTTTGCCGTCCCCCTCGGCTTATGGTAGTCATGCGACACATCAATGAAGCGACGATTCCTTCCTCCGCCCGGTTTTACGCTGATCGAATTGTTGGTGGTCATCGCGATCATCGCCATTCTCGCCGCGATGCTGCTGCCCGCGCTGAGCCAGGCGAAGGACAAGGCCAAGCGCATCCAGTGCCTCAGCAACGCCCGGCAGATGGGCCTGGGCAGCCAGATGTTTGCCGACGACGACGCCAAACGCGCGTTGACCGGGGCGATGAATTATTCCGACGACGACCTGAACTGGCTGTTTCCCAACTACGTTCCCAACCTGCGCGCATTCCAGTGCCCGGCCACCCGCAATGTGGTGCGGGACACGCGCCAGGCCTTTCCGGCCACCTACGCCGGACCGTATGCGGTGAATGACTCGGGGGTGGCACTGTATGTGGACCGGATTCACGCCGCGGAAAATGTCCTCGTCCCCGACCTGCTCGAGAACGCCCCCGGCAAGAACGGCGTCAACGGCCACAGCTACGAAATCGCCGGCTACATGAACGCCCGCCGGGCCGCCGGCGTGTTGGGGCTGAACGTGCGCAAGACGGAGAATTCAATCCTCCGTTGGACCTACCAACTGCAGAACACCACCTTCCCTGCGCTCAACTTTCAGGGCCAGATGGGGGGCCGTCCGACGTGTGGTTGATCTACGACGCGGATGACCGGGACTACTCCGGCGCGGACCTGACCCGCAAGAACGAGGATTACCCCGATCCCGGCGACAACCACGGCATCGAGGGTGGCAACGTGGTTTTCGCCGACGGCCACGCGGAATTCGTCAAACGCGCCAACTACCTCCGCTCCTTCTTCCGCGGCACGGACGAATACCACCCGCCCCTCATCCCGTGATGGCCATGGAGCTGCGGTGCCGGAGCCTGACTCCTATCTGCCCCCCGGCGGAAGATTCCAGGCGCGGTGACCGCCGCTACGTTCGGCGGTAGCGCAGGTTTCCCAACCTGCCGTATCGCCGACTTCCTAGTCGGCGGGGCGCTCAGAACTTCGGCAAGGTTTCGTGAGCAGTGAACGCGGTGGGTTGGCGGTGGTTGCTGCGGACGGGGCCGTCCGCGCGCCGGTGGCGTGGAGCGCGGATGTCCTCATCCGCAGCGGCGTGGCTGATCGTGGGGCTGGGCGCCGGAGCCTGACGCCTATCTGCCAACCGGC
>JBKBTZ010000234.1:0-3209 GCA_046290825.1 Limisphaerales bacterium | reverse complement strand
CCGCCGGGCCGCGCCCGTCGTCCTGCACCTCGATGATGAGCGCGCCGCCTTCGATCCGCGCGCCCAGCCGGACAGACGTGGCGTTGGCGTGCTTGGCCACGTTGTTCAATGCCTCCTTGGCCACGAGGAAAACGTTGTGCCGGAAGTCGGGGGCGATTTCGACGGCGGGCAAATGGGGCGGCACCTCGAGCCGGCACCGCAGGCCGGCGGCGCCGAGGAAATCCTGCGCGTATTTGCACAGGTAGTTCACCAGGCCCTCGAGCGTGTCGTTCGCGGGGTTGGCGGCCCAAACGATTTCGTCGAGCGCGTGCTGCGTCTCGCTGGCCGTTTTCGCGATCTGCCGCGCGTGCGTGGCAACCTCCTCCGGCTGTTGCCGGTCGTCCTCGATCAACTCGCCGAGCAGCGCGACGCGAGTGAGATTGGCGCCGAGCTGGTCATGGAGGTCGCGGGCGATGCGGGCGCGTTCACGTTCGAGGGCCTCCTTCTGGCGCAGGCGGGCCACCTGGCGCTGAAGCCGTTGCGTGGAGATGAAATGCACGGTGCCCGCCACCGCTCCCACCGCCGCCAGCACGGCCAGCGTCAGAAACCACCATGTCCGCCAGAACGGCGGCAGCACGGTGAGCGCGAGCGTCGCGCCGGTCTCATTCCAGACGCCGTCCTCATTCGCGGCGGTCACGCGGAAACGGTATTGCCCGTGCGGCAGGCGCGGAAAACTCACCGAACGCGCCGCGCGCGGCTCGCTCCAGGAACTCTCGTAACCCTCGAGTTGATGCCGGAACAACGTGCGTTCCGGCGCGCCGAGGTTCAGGCTGGTGAACTGGATTTCCAGCCGCTCGGTCCGCGCCGGGACGACGATCTCCGCCGGCATTGGCGCCCGCAGCCCGTTCGTCAACTGCTCGCGCCCCTCGATGAGCACGGACTCGATGGTGACGGGCGGCGGGTTCGTGTTGACGCGCAGGCCGGCGGCGGCCACGCCCACCAGGCCGTTCACCGTGGGGAACCACAGCCGCCCGTCCCGCGTCCGCGCGGTGGCGGGCTGCGAACCGACGGCACATTCGCTCGTGGGCAGGCCATCCGCCGAGTCAAACGCCCGGCACGCGATCCTGCGGGTCCGCCCGGCGGCGAAATCCTCAAGCGCCGCCCGCGCCACGCGCATGAGACCCGCGTTCGAGCCGATCCAGAAAAATCCCGCGTCATCCTCGATGAGATACGCGATGCCGTTGCTCGCCAGCCCATCGGCGGAGGTGAACCGGGTCCACCGCCCCTCGTGAAACCGCGCCAGCCCGCTGCTGGTGCCCACCCACAACGCGCCTGCGCCGTCCACCAGCAACGCCGTGATCGTGTCGCTCGGCAGCCCGTCGGCGGACTTGCGAAACTCGGTGAACCGCCCCTCGCGCAGCCGGCTTAACCCGCCGCCCTGCGTGCCGATCCACATCGCGCCCTCCGCGTCCTCGGCAATCGCGCGCACCGTGCCGCGCGCCAGGCCATCGGCCGCCGTGTAACCGCGCCACCCCCGCCCGTCCCAATGGGCCACCCCGTTGGGCGTGCCCACCCACAGACCGCCCGCGCGGTCCTCGAGCAACGCGAACACCTCGGGCGCGAAGGCGAACAGCGGCGCGACCATTTCAAACCGGTCCTGCACGCGCCGATACAACCCCCCGCCGCGCGTGCCCGCCCACAACTGCCCCGCGCGGTCCGTGAGCACCGCCGAGACATACGGCGTGCCCAGCCCGCTCTCGATGTCATACACCCGCTCCGTCCCGTCCCGCCAGAAACGCAGGCCGCCGCCCTGCGTGCCGAACCACAACCCGCCCGTCGGCTCCGGGCAGACCGATTGCACCACCGAACCACGCGCCACCACCTGGAAGCGCGGCCGTTTGACGCGATACAACCCGCCGCCGTCCGTGCCCACCCACAAACTGTCCTCGCGGTCCACGTTCACCGACAACACGCCCTCGTGCCGGAGTGGCAGCTTCACCGCGCGCCCGTCCGGCCCGAACCAGAACGCGCCCGCGTTGAGCACGCCCACCACCAGCCGCCCCTCGGCATCCTCGCAGGCCGAGGTGATGCGGGCATTGGGCGCATTGCTCCACGGATACAACGCAAACTCGCGCTCCCGCGTCGCCCCCCGCCAGAATTCGATCCGCCCTCCGCCGAACCGCCAATAGCCGCCCGCGCGGCTCGCCAGCAAAAAATCCAGCGGCCCCGGCACGTTGGTCACCACGGCAAACGGCTCAAATGGAGAAACCACGTTGGTGGAAAGCCCAAGCTGCTGCCGGTCGGTGCCGACCCAGAGCGTGCCGTCGGTGTCGGCGATCAATGCGCGACACACGCTGAACGCCCCGCCGTCAATCACATTGGGAATGCGCTGCCCGTCCGCGTAACGCCACAACTGGCCGTCCGCCGTGTATAGCCAAACCGCGCCGTCCGCGCTTTGCGCCGCCGCCACCAGCCGGCTGGCGCGCGACCCCTGCCCGATGCCGAGGCTTTCGACGCGCCCTTCGCGAATGACCGCCACGCCGCCGGCGTCGGTCCCGACCCACAGCCAGCCCCGGCGGTCCTCGAAAAGATGCACGATCTGGCTGCTGGGCAGGCCGGGCGTGTTGCTCTCATCGAAGACCGTGAACCGCTCGCCATCGAAACGCACCAGCCCGTTCAACGTGCCCAGCCACAAATATCCGTCGCGCCCCTGCATGACGGAAAACACCGAACTCTGCGGCAGCCGTTTCTGCGGCAGCCCCGTGTCCGTGCCCCACTGATCCACGATGAACTCGTCCGCCCCCGCTTGGAACGGCGCGGCCAGCAGCGCCACGCCAAGCAGGCAGTGCGCGAGCGGGTTCAACAGACTATGGCAGCGGTTTGACATGAAACGGGCAATGACCGGCAGGGCCATCCAATACACCAAACCAGACCGCGCCCCCACAAAAAACCGGCGTGCTCCCCTCGCCCGGGGCGCAACTCCGTTTGTGACGGGAACGCGGGTCGGCGACGGGGGCGCGGACGGCCCCGTCCGCAGCAACGACCAAGCCACCCGCCGCGCCCAAACCTTCCGCCGCTTGATCCGATAGAAGCCGACCTCCGGTCCGCTCCCCCAACGACAGGCCACCTCGCTGCGGATGAGGACATCCGCGCTCCGCGCCGCCGGCGCGCGGAAGGCACCGTCCACCACCACGACCCCCAACCCACCACTTTCCCTGCTCCCGAACCCC
>JBKBTZ010000233.1:0-3238 GCA_046290825.1 Limisphaerales bacterium | reverse complement strand
CCTGCTCCTTTCCGGCGGCGTTGACGCGGTGGACATTCACCGCGCCGCGTTGCACGACGTAAAAACCGCGCGCCGGGTCGCCCTCGCGAAAAAGGTATTCGCCCGGGGCGAGGCTGACGGGCTGGGCCAGCGCGGCGATGGCGGCGAGGTCGTCTGGCGGCAGGCCGGCGAACAACTGGCAGCCGCGCAGCGAACTGGCCAGCGCAGCCTGCTTAAGCTGGGTCAGAGTTGCATCAGTCATGCTGGGGGAAAACGCCCGCTTTACGCCGGCAAAAAATGTCCATCAATCGGCAAGGCCGGTGTAGTTGGCGGCGCGGCCCGAAGCCTAGTTTGCCCCTGTCTTTTGTGGAAGCCTTAACCGCCAACGCCGTGGTTGCGACCGAGCCGTTTGAACGCAAGCGGCGCGGGCCGCACCCCGTGCCACCGCCGCGCGAAACGGCCTTCGGCTGCGCCCAGGACTTCCTGGCGAACCGGTTCGTCTATGTGGTGCTCTCGCCGCGCGCCCACGGATTGTCCGTCGGCATCAACCTGAATCCCGACCGGCACTGCGATTTCGACTGCGTGTATTGCGAGGTCAACCGCAAGCTGCCCGTCCAGGAACGCCGGCTGGACGTGGCGGTGATGGCGGAGGAACTCCAGCAGACGCTCGGCCTGATCCAGGCGGGCAAGCTGCGGGAACGCGAGGTCTATCGCGCCCTGCCGGCGGAGTTGCTGCAACTGCGGCATGTCTGCCTCAGCGGCCAGGGCGAACCGACCCTGGCGCCCAACTTCGAGGAAATCGTCCGCGAGGTCGTGCATGTCCGGGCGCTGGGCCAGTTCCCGTTCTTCAAGCTGGTGCTGGTGACCAATGCCTCGGGCCTCGACCGGCCCGGCGTGCAGGCGGGGTTGCGGCTGTTGACCCGTGCGGATGAAATCTGGGCCAAGCTCGACGGCGGCACGCAGGCGTGGCTCGACAAGGTGAACCGTCCCGCCGGGGTGACGCTCGAGAAAATTCTCGCCAACATCCTGCTCGTGGCGCGCCAACGGCCCGTCATCATTCAAAGCCTGTTCCCCGCGATCCAGGGCGCGGAGCCGCCGCCGGAGGAAATCGAGCAGTTCGCCCTGCGGCTGCGCGAACTCAAACAGGCCGGGGCGCAGATTCCGCTGGTGCAGATTTACTCCGCCACCCGGCCCATCGCCAACGCCGGGTGCAGCCATCTGCCGTTGCGCAGCCTCTCCCGCATCGCCCAGGTCGTGCGGCTTGTTTCCGGTCTCAAGGCGGAAGTGTTCTGAGCTGCTCGCGCCGGGAGTTTCCGCCGCCTTGCCCCGCGTCTATGCTCCGCCCATGCGGCTTTACGACGCCCACAACCATCTGCAGGACGAACGGCTGGCCCCGCATCTCGCCGCGATTGAGGAAACGCTCTCCACTTACGGCATCCAACGCATGGTCGTGAACGGGGCGGGCGAGAGCGACTGGCCCGCTGTCCTCGAACTGGCCCGCCGCGACCCGCGCGTCCTGCCGTCGTTCGGCTACCATCCGTGGTATGTCCACGAGCGGACCCCGGACTGGCAATCCGGATTGCTGCGACACCTCGAGGCGGTGCCATCGGCCATCGGCGAAATCGGCCTCGACAAATGGATTCTCGAAAGGCCCGGCACAACGTCCGCGCCGCTGCCGGAACAGGAGGCGGTGTTCGTCTGGCAACTGCGCCTCGCCGCCGAACGCAACCGGCCCGCGAGCATTCACTGCCTCAAGGCGTGGGGACCGCTGGTGGAGATTCTGCGCCGCGAACCACGCCCGCGCTGCGGGTTTCTGCTGCACAGCTACGGCGGGCCAAAGGAACTGGTTGCGCCGCTGGCGGCGTTGGGCGCGTATTTCTCGCTGCCCGGTTACTTCGCCCACGAACGGAAGCATCGTCAGCGCGAGGCCTTCCGCGCGGTGCCGCCGGATCGCTTGTTGATCGAAACCGACGCGCCGGACCAGTTGCTGCCCGACGCGCGCAACCTTCATCCGCTGACGGACGCAACGACCGGCCGGCCGCTCAACCATCCCGCGAACCTGGCGGCGGTGTATGCTTTCGCGGCGGAGTTGTTCAACGAGCCGGTCGAGGAACTGGCCCGGCGGGTGGAGGAGAACTTTCTGCGGTTGTTCGCCGGACTGTGAAAAGAAAAGACCCCGCCGTTGCCGTGGTCAGCCGGTCCAGATGAACGTGTTCGAGCATGCTGGGAGGGAGGGGTCGCGTTCGACGTCCTCACGGGGAGGCGTGTCGGCGGAGGCCCGGCTCCGTTCCGATTCAAAGGCATGATTCCGGTTCGGGGACGCGACTGCGCAGCACGCGCAGGGCAGGGTCAAATCCGGTTCCAGTTCCAAAGATCAACGGCGGATTTGTTTGCATGACCCGTGCCACGCTCCGCCACGCGGGTTTTGCCGCCGGATTGCCGCCGATTTGTCCGCTTTCCGCGAAACGTGCCCCGTTTCGGGGCGGAACGTCCCGGCGCTGGCGAAGCAATTGAACCTACTTCCGGCTGCTGGTGGCGTCGCGCAGCCGTTGCCAGTCCGGGTTCGGCGGGGAATTCGGGATGGGCAGGGCGGACCAGTTCCGGGTGCGGGCATCCCGCAGCGGCCACAACTCGACATGCTCGTCGGCGAAGGAGAGCGCGTAACTGCCCGCGTGTCGCGTGGCCGGCGCGTCCAGCAACCCCCGGGTGCCCTCCATGTCCACCGCGAACCAACCGTCGTTGATGCTCCGCTCGTGCTCGTCAATGAACACCCACGCCTGCGACGGCGGCGGCTGGCGGATGTCGTTCAACCGCTTGAACACCCAGTAATTGCTCTGTCCATACACGTGCGTGCCGCCCATCCAGCCGTTGAGGGCGTAACTCCGCACCCGGGGCACGCCATCCACCCGGCTTGGGTCGGCGGGACAACGATACACCCCCGGCGCGCCCACGTAGGAATACAGCGCGCCGAGGCGGAGACCGAGGACATTGGTGGAGTCTCGCACGCCGGGCTGGACGGGGGGATATTCCCGGGTGTCGTCATCCATGCTGCCGCGCACCCAGGCGTTCGAGTTGACCTGCCCGGCTTGGAAGTAAAACGCCGACACCAGGCGCCCGCCCTGATCATCGGCGAACGAGAGCCAGGCGGCGGTCAACTGCCGGAAATTCGCGACGCAGACGGTGTTCAACGCCCGCCCTTTGGCGTTCCGCAACGCCGGCAGCAGCAGCGCCGAAAGAATCCCCAAAATCGCCATCGTCA
>JBKBTZ010000232.1:0-3340 GCA_046290825.1 Limisphaerales bacterium | reverse complement strand
GAAGGTTTTGCCGGCGGCCAGACCGTTGGTAACGGTGGCGGCGAAATTTTGCGCCTCGGCCCGGGCGAGCCGAACGGCCTCGAACAACCGGTAATCCTGCTCGACGCGTTCGCGCACCGCCTCGAGGGGCTGGAGTTCGCTGGGGAGTTGTTGGTGCTGGGCGATGACATACATGGCGTCCTCGCCGGGCACGGGGCCGTGAATTGGCTCATCAGCGCGGAGGGTGAAGGCGGCGCGGATGAACATGTCGTTCACGGCCAGCCCTGCCGGAGGCGTCGAGCGGTCGAAGGGCGGCGTGACTTGCACCGTCAGGCCCTTTTGCGCGGCCAGGGTGACGAGATTCTCCGCCTTGACCGGCTCCTGGTTGAGCAATTCATCCGTGAATCGCGCGGCGTCCTTGCGGGCTTCGCGCAGGGCGATCTGCTTGTGCAGCTCCTCGCGGATCGAGGCGCGGGCCTGGTCGGGGGTGAGATCGGTATAGAAATTGGTGCCGCCCCGCCGTTGGAATTCGGCGTCGAGCAGCAGGTTGAGGTTGGTCATGCCGGCGATTTCCTGCTCGGCGGCCGCCCAGTAGTTGGTCATCGGGAAGCGGACGTAGTTCACCTGCACGCGCTCGGGCAGGCGGTAGCGGGCCAGTTGGTTCGAGTAGAAGCCGGCGACGGCTTCCGGCTGGATGGTGACGCGGGCGAGGTAGTTCGAGGCGGTGAAGAAGACGACCTGCGCGCTCAGCTCGCGATGTTCGCGCTCATAAACCTCTCGGGCTTCCTGCGGGGTGACGAGTCGGGCACCGACGCCGACGGCGGCGGCGAGCTGCTGCATGCCCAGCGTATGGCGGAGGAAACGCTCAAAATCACCCAGCGTCATCCGGCGTTGGTCGAGCACCTGGCGCTTGAACACCGTGAGGCCGTCCATGCCATCGCGGGCGAACCGGCGGACGATGTCGCGCGCGGCCTCGGTGACGACGTCCTGGCCGACGTGAATGCCGAGTTCCTCCTGTTTTTGGATGAGGAACAGGCGGAAATACGTTTCGCGCATGGCGTCGAAGTCGGTCCGGGCGGCGCCGGCGCTGTCGGGCCACTCGCCGTTGCTGAGGAAGTAGTTGAGATAGACCTCCTTGAGCGCGGCGGCGTAATCGTCAGCCCGGACCTGCTTGCCGGCGATGGTGCCGTATTCGCCAGCGCTCCAGGGGCGGTGGCTGAGATCGGTGGGGTTCCCCGTCCAGTAGATGAGGGAAATGACCATGAGCGTCACGATCACCAGCCACAGCCACTTGGAATGTTTGCGTATCGAGCCGAACATAAAATTGGTGCGAAAAGGGACGCGGAACGTAGCGGGCGGGCGCAAGGCCGGTCAAACGCAAAAAGGGTTGCCGGGCGGCCCGCGCGCGCTTTCCAGATTGAGCGGAAGCCCCATTTCGGCATCTATATGCCATGCGCTTTGCCTCGCTGCTGCTGGCCGTCGCGTTCGCCCTTCCGGCGTTCGCGCAGCCCCCCTCGCACACCACGGCGGAACTGCTCCTGCCGCTGGAAACCGCCCGCCCCGGGCAAACCCTGCTGGCCGGCGTCCGCCTGCGGATGGAAAAGGGCTGGCACACCTATTGGAAGAACGGGGGCGAATCAGGCGCGCCCACCGAAATCCGGTGGCAACTACCCCCCGGCATCACCGCCGGCGAGATCCAGTGGCCCACCCCGGAAAAATACGTCGCCGAGGGGCTGACGACGTTCGTGTTGCACGACGAGGCCGTGTTGTTCGTGCCCTTGCAACTGGCGGCGGACCTCGCCCCCGGCCCGCTCACGCTCCGGGCCGAGGTTTCCTGGCTTGAATGCGAGGTCATGTGTGTCCCCGGAGAGGCCAAGGTTTCCGCCTCGCTCGTTATCGGCGAGGCCGACCGTCCCTCCCGCCACGCCGCTGCACTGGAGGCCGCGCGGAGCAAGCTGCCCCGGGTCGGGGAACTGGCCGCCACCGCCGCCTGGCTGACGGACCGGCCCGACGCCAACGCCGTTCGCGCGCTGGCACTGCGGTGGCCGGACGCGGCGCGCACCGCCGAGGTGACGTTCTTCCCCTACGCGGGCGAAGATTACGAGGTGCTGCTCGAGACCGCCGCCCTCCAGGATGGCTCCGGCTTGGAGGTGCGGATCCAAAGCAAGGCGGGCCGGTGGCCGGCCAAACTCGAGGGCGTTCTGGTCTTCCGACGCGAGGGCCGCACCGAAGCACACGCCCTCGCGGTTCCCATTGCGTCGCCCGTCGAAACGACAGCGCCCGCCGCCCCCGGCACGACGGCGGCCGCGGTTGCGTTCCCGCCGCTCGGCACCCTGTTGCTGCAACTGCTGGCCGCGCTTGGGGGAGGCGTCATTCTGAACCTGATGCCGTGCGTGCTGCCGATTCTTTCGTTGAAGGTGCTTTCGCTGGTGCGCTCGGGGGGACACTCCGCCGCCGAGGCGCGGCGGCACAGTCTGGTGTATTTGCTGGGCGTGATCGTTTCGTTCTGGGCGGTGGCGGGGCTGGTCATCGCAGGCCGGCTGGCGACGTGGGGGGCGCAGTTCCAGGACGCGCGGTTCGTGGTGTTGATCACCATCCTGCTTGTGGTGATTGCGCTGAACCTGTTCGGCGTCTTCGAACTGCTCCTGCCCGGCGCGGCGGCGAACAAGGCGGCGGAACTGGCCGGGCGCGAGGGCGTTTCCGGCGCGTTCTTCAACGGCGTGCTGGCAGTGGTGTTGGGCGCGTCGTGCGTGGCGCCGTTGATGGCGGCGGCCATCGGCTGGGCCATCAGCCAGCCGCCGCTGGTGATCCTGCTCATCTTCACGGCCCTGGGTCTTGGGCTGGCGTTGCCCTATCTGGTCATGGCGTTTGTCCCCGCTGCGCGGGCACTGTTGCCCAAGCCCGGCGCGTGGATGGAAAAGTTCAAGACGGTGATGGGCTTTCCCATGCTGGCGACGGCGGCGTGGACGTTTTCGCTGGCGGTGGACCACTACGGCGGCGCGGGCATGCTGTGGCTCGGTTTGGCGTTGGTGTTGTTTGCGCTGGCCGCGTGGATTTTTGGCGAGTTCATCCAGCGCGGCACGCGGCGCAAGGGGCTGGCGGCGGTGCTGGCCCTGCTGTGCCTGGCCGCGGGCTACGGCTTCGCGCTCGAGCACAAGCTGGACTGGCGGAACCCGGATTATCGGGGCCGTGCCGCCGGGGTGATCCCGGCAGGCGACAGCGAGGGCATCGCCTGGCAGCCGTGGAGCGCCGAGGCGTTGGCCGCCGCGCGCGCGGCGGGGCGGCCGGTGTTTGTGGATTTCACGGCCAAATGGTGCCTGACCTGCAAGGCGAACCTCGCCTCGAGCATCGAGATCGAGCC
>JBKBTZ010000231.1:0-3343 GCA_046290825.1 Limisphaerales bacterium | reverse complement strand
ACCCGCCGTCTCCAGACCTTCCGCCGCATGGCCAGACAGAAGCCTGTCGCCAACGCCACACGCCACGACGAGCCACATCGCTGCGGATGAGGACATCCGCGCTCCATGCCTTCGGCGCGTGTGAATAAGTTTTAACCGCCCCGTAACTTCCGCCACTTGCCAACCCGGCACCCGGGGGCTACGGTGCGCGCCAGTTGCGCGAGTGACCCGTGATAACCCGGCACGGTCGCGCCAGCCGCCAAACCGTTTATGCAGCAACGCCATTGTGGAACCTGGCCGCGCCCCCTCCGCCGCCGCGCCTTCACCCTCATCGAACTCCTCGTCGTCATCGCCATCATCGCCATTCTCGCCGCGATGTTGCTGCCGGCCTTGTCGAAGGCCAAGGCCAAGGCCCAGGCCATCTCCTGTCTAAACAACGCCAAGCAGTGGGGTCTCGCCTTCCGGCTTTATGCCGACGACGACAACGATCGCATTCCCGAGGAGGGCAACACCGTGGTGCCCATCGTGGACCCGCAAAACGCGGATGCCTGGTATAATCAGGTCTCGAAGATGATTGGACAGCCAACGATGGTGGAACTCTACCAAAGCACTCCGCCCAATCCGCCGCTGCCGGGCCGGGGTGGACTTTACAGTTGTGCCACGGCCCCCCAGCCGCCCAACCCGCCAACCGTTGCCCGGGCCTATTTCATGTATGGCATGAACGGCCGCCTTTGCGTGAACAAATCGACACCTGGCCGCGCCGGCTTCAACAAGTTCTCCAACGTTCTCCGCCCCACAGACACGATCGTCATCGCCGAATCAGACGGGGCCTCCCCCACGGCTGGCGTCGCGCAATCCAACGTGACCGGCCAGTATGCCGTGGGACGGCACGACCGCCGCGGCAACTTCTGTTTTGCGGACGGCAGCGCGCGCGCCGTGCGCACGAACGACTTTGTCCGCACGGCGGCGGAGTCCAACAGCGCCACCGAGGAATGGCGCATGGATCGCCGCGTGTATTGGTATCCCACCTCCACCACCCCGAATTGATTTGTTCTCCTGCCCGAGCTGAAAGAAGTCTTTGAACTCAACCACTCAACCCAACCACAGCACCCTGCCATGAAAAAAATCCTCCTGACCCTCACCGCCGCGCTCGGCCTCGCCGGGGCCGCCAACAGCGCCGTTTTGTTGAACGAATCATTCAGCTACTCGGATGGGAACCTGACGACCGTCTCTTCAGGCGCGTGGTCAGCGCATTCCGGGGCTGGAAATGGCCCAGTTCAAGTCATCGGCAACAAGATCCAGTTGGTTACCACGGCCGCTGAGGACGTGAATCGCTCGATTGGGGTCTCCTACTCCAATCAGAACTTGTATGCCAGTTTCAAAATGAATCTTACAGTGCTACCGTCGGCAACCACTTATTTTGCCCATTTTTTGCAGAACGCCACCACATTCCGTTGTCGCGTTTGGGCAATTACCAACGGGGCTGCCCCCGGCAAATATCGGCTCGGCATCACCAGCGTCGGCAGCACGACCAGCCAGGTAGTTGCTGTTCCCAGCGATCTTGACCCCAACACCGATTACACTGTTGTCCTCCGGTTTCTCGGCGGAACGAATGCCACCCTTTGGGTGAATCCAACCTCGGAATCCAGCATCGCAAATCGAGCGGATGGCACAAACGACATCACCGCATTGGGCAGTTGGGCCAGCACCGCCTTTGCTTTCCGCCAATCCACCGGTATGGGAACAATGACGATTGACGATTTGCTTGTTGGGGATCAGTTCTCCGATGTTGCCACAATCGGTGGCCCGCCCTCCATTTCCGGGCTCGTCTCGACCAACATCCCGGCTAACACCAGCACCGGACCCATGCCATTCATCGTGAATGACGTCGAGACCGCCGCCACGAACCTCGTCGTCACCGCCACTTCCGACAATCCCACCTTGGTTCCCAACAACCCGGCCAACCTGACCTTTGGTGGCTCCGGCGAAAACCGCACCTTGACCGTGACTCCCGCTACCGGTCAGCAGGGCGTCGCCATCATCGAGGTCGTCGTCACCGACCTGCAGGGCGACAAGGCCACCAACACCTTCACCCTCACCGTGGGGCAACCGGCCATCTCGGCCATCGCCAACCAGATTGCCTACGTCGGGGCCATCACCAATGTGGCCTTCTGGGTCAACGATACCGAAACCGCGCCCGGCAGCCTGACGGTCACCGCCACGTCGGACAATCAGACCGTCCTGCCCGACGCGAACATCGGAATCGTCAACTCTGGCGGCACCAACCGGACCATCTGGCTCACCAACACCGCCGCCGGTTTCGCGGTGGTCACCGTGACGTTGAACGACGGCACGTTCAATGTGCCCACCACGTTCACGCTCACCGCCGCGCCCGACAACGGCATCCTGCTGGCCGAGGACTTCAGCTATCCAGACGGCTCGCTCATCACCAACTCGGCCTTCCTGTGGAACGCGCACAGCGGCACCACCGGCCAGACCGAGGTGGTCAATGGGAAGTTGCCCATCTCCTTCAGCCGGACCGAGGACGTGAACCGCTGGTTCACCAACGCTCCGGTCGCCAGCACCAGCGGCCAGTTGATCTTCACGCGGTTTGTCGTGAACTTCACCAACCTGCCCACCGCCAGCGGCGTGGGCGAATACTTCCAGCATCTTTACGCCTTCAGCGGCGCGTTCCGTGCCCGCGTCTTCTCCACCACCAACGGTGCGCCCGCCGGCAAACTCCGCCTCGGCGTCTCCAACGGCGGCTTCGTCACCGCCGTGCATCCCCAGGTGCTCGATCTGAACAAAGACCATGTGGTCATTACCCGTTACAACACGGCCACCGCGGAAACGACGCTGTGGGTGGACCCGGTCGCGGAAAGCTCGCCCAACGTGTTTGCTCCCGACCTCACTTCGACCGCGACCATCTATGGCGTTGCCTTCCGCCAGAACACCGGCATCGGCAACTTGATCGTGGATGACTTGCTGGTCGGCTCCACCTTCAATCAGGTGCTCCTCACCCTCGCGCCCAGCCCGATTCCGCTGAACATCGCGAATGTCGGAGGTCAAGCGGTCATCACGTGGAACGACCCGGGCGGCCAGTTCAAACTCGCCACCGGCACCGACATCTTCTCGGTAACGAACATCATCAGCGGCGCGACCAGCCCCTACACCAACAATCTGGGCGACGCGCAACGCTACTTCCGGCTCGTGTATCCGTAACCGTCAACCGTTCCCTTCCACCCGTCACGGGGCGGCCGCCGGCCGCCCCGTTTCTTTGGGCAACCGCGTGTGCCCGGGCCTCGCATGAACTCCCCCACCCTGCTCTGGTTGCGCCTTGACCTGCGGCTGGCCGACCATCCGG
>JBKBTZ010000230.1:0-3356 GCA_046290825.1 Limisphaerales bacterium | reverse complement strand
CCACAGCGCCGAAAGCGGTGACAAGTCACCGCACTCCATGGCTCCCATCTGGACCCTGCCCGCGCCCGGCGGCGATGAAAAGACCTTCGGCAAACACCCAACGCAGAAGCCCGTGGCGCTGGTTGAACGCTGCCTCCTGGCCTCCACCAACGAGGGCGACCTCGTGCTCGACCCGTTTCTCGGCGGCGGCACAACCGCCGTGGCCTGCGTCCGGCTCAAACGGGGGTGCGTGGGAATCGAGATGGACGAAGCGCACGCGCAACTGGCGAACAAACGGGTCAAAGAAGCGCTTGAAGCGGGGATGGATTTGTTTTCGCCGCAAGTGCTTGGGGGGGGGGGATGTTAGAGAGCAGAAAATATCCAACGCCCGAGGCGTTCGTTCATGCGTTCCTGTCAACGCTCACGCCTGGCATTATCCCGCGATCAAATTTCATACAATGGCCAACCATCATGGAGAAACTCGAACATCTCCAGCCGCATGTGGAGTTCTACGGAGACTTGGCCGCACGAATTGCAAAGGGCACGGACTTCGTTCAGGAACTGACCGACTCATTGCTCGCTGCGGACGATCCGCTGCCACTTGTTCAATGTGCGTTCGAACTGCTTGGGCACACGAATTCGGAGTTTGTCACGAAGGAGGATGACACAACTAACGTCGCACTTGCAGAGCGCTATGTGCGTCGCGACGAAAAGTCCTCGCGATACTTTGCCGAGTTGCTGCGTGATTTGGGCTTCGAAAGAATACTACGCCGGAATGACCTGGAAGACGTCTTGCTTGGCGTTCAAATTGGATTGGAAACTCATCGGCGAAAGAACATTGGCGGAGATGCGTTTCATCATGAGGTCGCGGCGCTACTTGACCAAGTGGCGCGCCAACTCGCTGGCAAGGGGAAAGCTCTGCTTGTGCAACCTGAAACTACAATCCGATACGGCAGGGGACTCTCAAAGAAAGTGGATTTCGCACTGACACAGGATGGTCAGGTGCGTTTTGGAGTCGAGGTCAACTTCTACACGGTTCAAGGCTCGAAGCCAACGGAGATCAAACGAAGTTACGGCGACATCACACGAGGATTGCATGGAGTCGGCGTCGAGTTGCTTTGGATTACCGATGGGAAAGGTTATCGTTCAATGCAACGATCTTTGCGGGACGCCTTTGTTACCATGCCCAACATCTACAACTTGCGACAGGCACAGCAAAGTCTCCAAAACGACTTGTGGCTGGCACTCAAATGATCTTCCGGATGGTTCGTGGGTGTATCTGCTGCGCCCGGCCGGCTTGAACCAAGGGTGCGATTTCGTGGTGCTCTGCGAGAACTGGCTGCGTTACAAGAACGGCCGGGATCGTCCCCCCAGCCACAAGGACGTCATGCAGGCCATTGCCCGGTTCAGCCGCCGGTTTCCCCGCCAGCGGCGTTTGCTGCTGCACGCCATCCGGCGGGTTTGGGAGTGCCGGTCGGTGAAACCGCCGCTCCGGCGGTTCAGTGAGCGCGACCACCAGCGGCTCTGGGCGGAACGCATCCTCGGCGTGGTGCGCTGGCTGTTCATCGAGCAGGACATCACCTATTGGGCCACCAGCGGACGGGCCATGCTGCGAAAAGGTTTCGAGGAGAAGTTCGGGCCGCTGCCCTGACCAACTTCCCATCCGCCAGCAGAATCCGGCGGTGAACGCCCGGATTGCCAACGAGATTGCCTCGCTCATCTGCTGTTTCGCCCCGCAGTTGGGCGCGTGTCGTAGCGGCGGCTCGGCAGAGCGCCGCCATTTCGCTGTGCCGTTCAGTGTGCGGCGGTCTGCCGACGCGCCGCCCCGAGGCAACGAGCGCCGCGGCCTCCCCAGTTTCCCGTCGCTTGTCGTGCTGAGCTTTAACGCCAAGACCCCGCAGCGCAGAGGAGTAATGGCCAGGTTGGCATCACCTGCCTCGGGGGCAAGGGGCGCGGCTTATTTTGCCTGTTCGTATTTTTCCAGCGTGGCCTTGAGTTCCGCCTTGGTGTCGTCGTCCTCGGCAAATTCCAACGCCTTTTTCTGCTGGGCGATGGCCTCGGCCTTCTGGCCGTTGTCGAACAGGGCGCGGGCGTAGGTGTCGAGGATGGCCGCGTTCTTGCCGCCGCTCAGGTCCACCGCGCGCTGGGCGAGCTGGAGCGCGAGTTTGGTGTCGCGCTGCTTGACGGATTCCTCGGTGAGGATGACCCAGGCGATCTGGTTGAGCAGTTCCGGGCTTTTGAGTTGGAGGGCCTCGACCTTCTTGCCGAGTTCGGTGGCCTTGGCGGCGTCGCCGTTTTCGCCGACGGCCTCCAGGTAGTCCTCGAGCAGGCTGCCGGCTTTCTGCATCTCGGCCTGCATGGCGATCATCTGCTTGAATTCCTTGAGGTCAAAGCCCTCGGGCGCGTCGGTGGTGAGGGCCTTCTCGGCGGCGGCCAGTTCTTCCGCGCTGGCGTCCTTGGCCACGAGTTCCTGGTATTTGCGGGCCGACTGGCTGAAGGCGACGCGCTTGCGGAAATCGGCGGGGTCGAATTTTTCGCCGTCCAGCAAGCCGCCGACTTCCTTGTCGAGCGCGACCAGTTCGGCTTCGAGCTTCTTGGTTTCGTCGTCGTCCTGGCCGGCCATCAGCAGGCGGGCGTAACGGTTGAGCTTGGTTTGAATCTCGGCCTGCCGTTTGCCGGCTTCGGCCTGTTTCCTGGCTTTGGCCCTGGCAGCTTCAAGGTCGTAGGTGCCGGCGGCGACCTGCGCGAGCGCCTCGTCCAGGCCGCTCATCGGATGACCGTGCCACACAATGCGCCCCTCCTTGTCCACGATGAAGGCGTGCGGAATGCCGTTGACGCCGAAGGCTTCCATGTAGCCCTCCGAGGTCTTGCCGCCGTCAATGGCGACCACGTAATCCATTTTATCGCCCTGTTTCTCGACGAACTTTTTCACCACGTCGGCCTTCTCGTCCGAGATGCCGATGATGACGACGCCCTTGCTTTTGAATTTCTTCTGCAACTCGGTGAGGTGCGGGATGCTGGTGCGGCAGGGCGGGCACCAAGTGGCCCAGAATTCGACGACGTAGATGTTGGTGCCCTTGCCCTCGGCGAGGGTGACGGGCTGGCCCTTGATCCATTCGGAGATGTCGAGTTTGGGAGCGGGGCCGCCGAGTTCAGCGGCGGCGAGTGGCAGCGCGGCCAGAAAGGCCAGGGCCAGTGAAGCGAGGATTTTTTTCATGGGATTTGCGGGGGAATGAGCGGCGGTTCGAGGCGACGCTAGGGCCGCGCGGGGGGCGAGTCAAACCCGCGGGCGGGAGACAACCCCAGGGCGTTTGGCTGGCAGGCTCATAGAACTGGGCGGGAGTTGAGGATGAGGCGCAAGGCGCGGTGAGGATGGC
>JBKBTZ010000229.1:0-3376 GCA_046290825.1 Limisphaerales bacterium | reverse complement strand
GGCCAAGTTGGCCGTTCCACCCATACCGACGACCTGTTTCCCGCTTACACCCCCTTGCAAAATACTGAGATGCGCCCTCCGGCTGTCCCCGTCACCGGGGTTCCCGAGCAGCCCCGTTCGCGGGGGCGTCGGAGGTGGCGTCTGGCCAAAACGGCTTGGGGGATCCGACTGCGATGTGAGTGGATCAAAACATCGGAAGGATCTGGGTTGAGCCTTCCGGCAGGCTCCGATTCATATGATCACCTTTTTGCACGGCACCCTCGTTGAAGCCCTGCCCACGCAGGCAGTGGTGGATGTTCACGGCGTGGGCTATGAGGCGCTCATCCCGCTTTCTTCATTCGACAAGCTCCCGCCCGCCGGCCAGCCGGTGCGGCTGCTCACGCAACTCGTGGTTCGCGAGGATGCCCACACGCTCTACGGGTTTGTCACGGCGGCGGAGCGCGACCTGTTTCGCCTGTTGACGCACACGGTCAGCGGTATCGGCCCGAAGATCGCCCTGAACATCCTTAGCGGCATGAGTGTGACGGCGTTTCGCGGGGCGGTGGCGCAGGGCGACGTGAAGGCGCTCTCGCAGATTTCCGGCGTGGGCCGCAAGACCGCCGAACGCATCGTTGTGGAACTGCGCGACAAGATCGGCGCGGGGGGGGCGTGGGAGGCGGCGAGCGACCAGCGTGCGTTGTCCGCGGCCGACCAGCGCGTCAACGATGCCGTGTTGGCGCTCCTGGCGCTGGGTTTCAAACAGGCGGAGGGGCACGAGGCCGTTCGCGCGGCGCAGGCCCTGCTGGGGCCGGACGCCACCGTCGAGGAACTCGTCCGCGCCTGCCTCAAGAAAGGCGCATGAACGCTCCCGCGCCAGCCGCTCCGGTGAGCGTGCCGCCCCGTCCCCGGGTGGGCGGCGTGGTTGTGCCGCATCAACCGACGCGCCTCCAGCGGGTCGTTGCCTGGCTGGTGGTGGCGGCCATCCGGTTGGTGGCGGCCACGTTGCGCCGCCGCCCTGCCACGGAACTGCGCGTGCCGGACGAGCCGGTCATCTTTGCGCTGTGGCACAACCGCCTTGCCGTGTGCGTGCCCGCATGCCGGAAATTTCTGCGGCCTCTCCGGGGGCGGGACACGTTGGCGGCGCTCATCAGCGCCAGCCGGGACGGGGCGTTGCTGGCGGCGATTGTCGAGGAATTCGGCGTGCATCCGGTGCGCGGCTCGTCCAGCCGGCGCGGCGGGCAGGCGTTGAAGGAATTGGTGTCCTGGATGCGGCAGGGGAATGACGTGGCCCTCACCCCGGACGGCCCGCGCGGCCCGTGTTACCAGGCCCGCGAAGGGGCGCTCGTGCTGGCCCAATTGACCGGAGCACCCATTCTGCCGATCGCCTGCCGTGTGCGCGGGAAACTGCGCCTGAAGAGCTGGGACCGTTTCCAGGTGCCGCTGCCTTTTGCGACCTACGAACTGGCCCTGCTCCCCGCGATCCGCGTGCCTCGCGAGGCGACTCCCGAGGAACGGGAACGCCTGCGCCAGCAACTGGAAGCCGCGCTCCGCGAGGGAACACAGGGGGATTGACGGGAAATGCCCGGGCCGGAACGGCGGGTTTGCGTTCGACGCGTGCGCGGGGATCGGGCAAGCTGCGCCAATGATTCCCCGTTCGCGTCTGCTGCTCCATTCCCTGTCTGCCCTGCTCGCTGTCCTCCCGCTGGCCCTGATGGCACAGGCTCCCGGCGTCCGCATCGTGCGTGACCGGTCCGGTCAGTCTGCCGAAACCGTGCGCCAGGCCAATGCGGCACGCGAGGCCGGCCAATTGCTCGACCAGGCGGCGGTGCGCGAACAGATGGCCCGGACGCATTGCGAGGTGAAACTGCCCCGCCCGGCTACGCGCAAGCTGTCCAGCCGCGCGATCTGGGAGCGTGCCCAGGCGGCCTACGTGCGGGTGGGCTGGCATTACCAGTGCAACCGCTGCGACGAATGGCACCAGAACCTCGCGGGCGGATACTTCGTCACGGCGGACGGGGTGGTGGCCACCTGCCATCACGTCATCGCGCCCAAGCCGGACCATCGCGAGGCGTATCTGGTGGCGGCCTCGGAACTGGGCGAGTTCTGGCCGGTGACGGAGGTGCTCGCGGCCAACGCGCGGGCGGACGTGGCGTTGCTCCGTGTGGCCACGGGCCGGAAGATGCAACCGCTGCCGCTGAAGACCCAGGTCTATCCCGGCGACCGCGCGTGGTGCTTCAGCGATCCGCTGGGGCGTTCCAGTTACTTCAGCCAGGGCATTGTCAACCGCTTCTGCGAACTGCGCCGGGACGGTGACTGGGCACCGCGCATGGACGTTTCGACGGACTGGGCGCCCGGGTCGAGCGGCTCGGCGGTGCTGGATGATTACGGCAACGCGATCGGTCACGTCTCGGAAATCACCGCCGCCGGCGGCGGTCGCAATCGCGGCACCAATCAGCCCGGCACCGCGCTCATCACCTTCCATTACGCGGCGCGAGCCGCCGACGTGCTCGCGCTCACCAAGCCGCCTCAAAGGTCCGCCACCGCGAGCCAGGCGGCCCCGCCGAAAGCGCGTTGAAACGGTTCCCGCGCCGCCTCAGCGGCCGGCCGCGACGGAAACACCGCAAACGTGGTGGAACCGCTGCCGGACATGAGCGCCACCGCCGCTCCCTGCTCGCGGAAAAAATCCTGATACAGGGCCAGCACGGGAAACTTCGCCAGCACCGGGGCCTCGAGCGCATTGTAAAACTCGCGCGCTGCCGCCATGAGAGCGGTTCCGTTCAGGGCGGTGATCAGCCGTTGCGCCCGCCCCGGTTCGCCGTGCAACGCGGTGGGGAAGCGGGCCAGTTCCCGGTAGGCCCAGGCGGTTTCCACGCCGAAGCCCGGATGCGCCAACAGCACCGCCGTTCCGCGCAGGGCACGAAACGGAGGCAATGGTTGCACCTGCTCGCCGCGGCCGGTGGCCAGCGCCGGGCCATCCTGCAGAAAAAAAGGCACGTCCGAGCCAAGCTCCACCGCGAGGGCCGTCAAGCGCGCCGCATCCAGCGGCTGGCCGAAGAGTTCGTTGAGGGCGCGCAGGGTCACCGCCGCGTTGGCGCTCCCCCCGCCGAGGCCGGCGGCCAGTGGCAGCCGTTTTTCCAGATGAATCCGCGCGCCCTCCGTGACCCCGGCGGCGGCGCGGAAGGCTTCGGCGGCGCGCACCACCAGGTTGCGGCCATCCACCGGCAGCGCGGGCGCATCGCAGGTGAGTAGCACGGCGTTGCCGCCCCGCGAGAAGTGCAGGGTGTCGCAGACGTTCACCGGCTGCATCACGGTTTCCAGCGCATGAAAACCGTCGGGCCGGCGGCCCAGAATGTTCAGCAGCAGGTTGACCTTGCAGGGGGATCGGCGGGTCAATGTC
>JBKBTZ010000228.1:0-3445 GCA_046290825.1 Limisphaerales bacterium | reverse complement strand
GATGACGCCATGCGAGACTTCCACCAACCCGGGCGCTCGCCCGTGATCGCCGCGAACGGGCTCTGCGCCACGTCGCACCCGCTTGCCGCGGCAACGGCCGTGCGGGTGCTCGAGGAGGGCGGCAATGCCGTGGACGCCGCCGTGGCCGTCGGCCTTACGCTGGGCGTGGTGGATGGCCACAACTCGGGCATCGGCGGCGGCTGCTTCATGCTCATCCGCCGGGCCAACGGCGAGTTTATCGCGCTCGATGGCCGCGAAATCGCCCCGGCGGCGGCCACCCGGGACATGTTCCTGCGCGATGGCAAAGCGGATGTCCAACTCAGTCAGACCGGCCCGCTGGCCAGCGGCATCCCCGGCTCGGTTGCGATTTATGAGCACGCGGTTAAACAGTTTGGCCGTCGGACGTTTGCCGACGCATTGCAGCCGGGCATCGCCATCGCGGAACAGGGGTTTCCCATCACCGGCATTTACGCGAGCCGCCTCCGCGACTGTGCGGCGGAACTCGCGAAATTTCCCGGCTCGCGCGCCGTGTTGTTCCGCGAGGGCCGACCGTTGCAAAAAGGCGAGGTGCTGCGGCAACCCGACCTCGCGGCGACCTATCGCGCGTTGGCGGAGCAGGGGAGCGGCTGGTTCTACCGCGGCCCCTTCGCCGAAACGGTTGCGCGCTGGATGCGCGAGCACGGCGGCATCCTGACCGCGGAGGACTTCGCCCGCTATGAGTTGAAGGTCCGGGAGCCGATTCGCACCCGCTATCGTGGCCACGAAATCGTGAGTTTTCCCCCGCCCAGCAGCGGCGGCGTGCATGTCGCGCAGATGTTGAACATCCTCGAACACTTCGATCTGGGCGCCTTGGACGAGGCGACGCGCCGGCATGTGCTCGCCGAGGCGATGAAGCTGGCCTTCGCCGACCGTGCCCACTGGCTGGGGGACCCGGACTTCGTGAAGGTGCCGCGCGGATTGGTCTCCAGCGATTACGCGGCCGCGCTCGCCGCCCGCATCCAGGTGGAGCGGGCGAGCACCGTTGCTGCCCACGGCACGCCGCCCCGCGCGGGGGAGGACGTGTTTGGCGACCGCCACACCACGCATTTTTCCGTGGCCGACGCCGAGGGCAACTGGGTGGCCTGCACCGCCACGGTCAACACCGGTTTCGGCTCGAAGGTCATCGTGCCCGGCACCGGTGTCATTCTGAACAACCAGATGGACGACTTCTCCCTGCAGCCCGGCGTGGCGAACTATTTCGGCCTCGTCGGCGCAGAGGCCAATGCCATCGCCCCCGGCAAACGTCCGCTGTCCAGCATGAGCCCGACGATTGTGCTCAAGGACGGCCAGCCCGTCATGGCCATCGGCGCGGCGGGCGGACCGCGCATCATCACCGCCGTTCTGCAATGTCTCGTCGGCCTGCTCGACCTGAACCAGTCGCCGGCAGAGGCTCTGGCGGCTCCGCGCCTTCACCAGCAATGGTCTCCCAATGAACTGCTCGTGGAAAAAACGCTGCCGCCCGCCCTGCGCGAAGCCCTGATTGCCCGCGGCCATTCGATTCGAGAAGTGAGCGGCGGCTCCAGCGTTCATGTCGTCACCCGCCTGTCATCGAGTCCCGGCTTCTCGGGCGCTGCCGACCCGCGCGGCGACGGCACGGCGGCGGGATTTTGAGTGCTCATCCTTTTTTTACCACAACCGGAACCCGCAACCCAAACACAACCATGAAAACCCAATTCCATCACCTCGCGTTTCTCGCCGCGTTCGGCCTCCAGGTCGTGAATGCCCTGCCTGCGAATCAGTATTTTGCGGGCGATGGCAGCGCGTTCAACGCCGCCAAATGGGGCAATTCGGCGGGAGGGCCGTTTACGGCAAACTTCACCAACGGAAATGTGGCTTACTTTTCCACCGTAAACGGGACCGGCTCCGGCTCTGTTGGAATCACCGTGGCCGGCATTGTCGCCACGGAAAACCACACGCATTCATCTCCGTCCGGGACCCTGCTAAATCAGGGGAATGCCGTGGTGCCGGTCACGGTGGCCGCCGGAAAGGTATTCGACCTGTCCACGGCGGCGATCACAACCTCCGCCACTGCGGGTTACATCAAGAACGGCGCGGGAGCCTTGGTTTGGGCCGGCGGCTCATTCGGGGGCGGTTTCACCCTAAACGATGGCTTCCTGATCTCGAGGGGTGTTAATGCCATGGGAGTCGGCCCGCTCGTGATCAACGGCGGAGCCATCGGCGGCACGGCGTCGAGGGATTTCTCGGGTAAGTTTAGCAGCGTTACCATCGGCGGCGATTTTCAATTCGGGGTCTTGTCGTCCAGTGTTGCTGTTGCCTCGTCCACGGCCAATCTGACTTTTGATGCCGACTTCAACCTGGGCTCTGCGCTGCGAACCATCACCATCGGCGGCAACGGCACCTACACCATGACCAATGTCTTTACAGGAACAGGCGGTGCCGGCGTGGTGGTCACGAACGCCCCGTCCGCCACGGGCACGATTGCGCTGCAAAAAACGAACAACTATCCCGGACCCACCGTGCTGGCGGGTGGCAATGTGACCGTCAACGCCTTCGCCACGTTCGGCGATGGCACGGGCGTTCTGCGTTTTGCCGGCGGGGTTCTGGGGGTTGCTGGCACTCGCAGCATCAGCAGTGATTTCATCAACAACCCGATCGAACTGACCGCGAGTTCCACCATCCGCAGCACCGGCGGCACCGACAACACCAGCCGCATCGTGGTTTTCAGTTCCGGCAGCGTCACGACTCTTGATGGAACGTTGACCCTGCAGAATGGAGCGGCGTCGGCGACCAACAACGTTTTTGAAGTCCGGCTGTTGGGTGGCGGGTTCGTTTTTTCCCGCCCCATCAATTTGGACAGTGGTGTGGGGACCGGAAACTTTGCCCGCCTTTATCTGGGCGGCTCCAACACCGCCGCGCCGCAAACCATCAGCGGCGTGATCTCGGGCAATGGACAGATCCGTCGCAGCGCGGTTACGGCCTCGACCGCGGGCACAAGCATCCTCACGGCGGCCAACACTTACTCGGGAGGAACGGACGTCATTGCGGGCACCTTGCTGGTCAACAACACCTCCGGCAGCGGGACCGGTTCCGGCACCGTCACCGTCTCCAGCACGGGCATCCTGGGCGGCACCGGCAGCATCGGGGGGCCGGTGACCATCACCTCGCCGGGCACGCTCGCACCCGGGAGCAACGGCATCGGCACGCTGACCGTCGCCAACTCGGTGTCTCTCGGCGGCGTCACCCGCATGGAACTCAACCGCATCAACGCCCAGACCGCTGACAAACTCGTTCGCTCCGGCGGTGCGCTTGCCTTTGGCGGCACGCTGACGATCACCAATGTCGGCCCCACACCCGTCAACGGCGACGTGTTTGACCTGTTCGATGCGGACAGCTTCAGCGGCAGCTTCAGCACCATCAACCTGCCCCCCGGCGGCGCGGCGCACTG
>JBKBTZ010000022.1:0-35107 GCA_046290825.1 Limisphaerales bacterium | reverse complement strand
GATTGCCTTGGGTAGCCCGTGCCACCCAAGGCAATCCAGTTTTTCGGGCTGAGTTGTCCTCTTCCATTGCAACGGCGGAGGACAGCTCGGACCGTTTGGGTCGGTTGGCACCCCGATGGCTTTCGGGGTTGCGGCTGACCGGGCGGCTTGCATCCGCCGCACCCGGGCAGTGGCGGTGGGCGGATGGCGGACGTAATCGCGGGGGCCCGTTTTCTTGAGAGGTGATGCGACGCACCCTTGCCATTCTTACAGCCCTCGCGGTGGGGTGGGCGGTTTACATGATCGCCATGGTGATGACGGTTTACGACGGGCTGCTTTCGCTGCTTTTCCAGCCGGTTCTCGCGCTGATTTGCAGCACGCTGACGGTCGGGGTCGCGCTGCTGGTCGGCCTGGTCTTCCAGATTCCGGTTGTGGGGCGATGGTGGAGGGCGAGCCGGCTCCCGGCCGGTCTTTTGGTGGTCGCGAGTCTCGCGATCCTCGGTTTTGGGTCCAGTTTGGGGCTGAGGCACACGTTCACGCATCCGGAGACGAAACAACCGGTGGAGGGGCTGCGTCCCGATGCCGCGGTGGGCGCCTATTTCACGCTGGTCTTTGCGCTCGCCAACTGGCCGGTCCGCCGCGCGGGCGAGCCGAGGGGCCGGCCGCCGGAAAACTCGTGACGACGCGGGCGGCGACCAACATGCTTTCGGTATGCACTACTGGCTGGTGAAATCAGAGCCGGATGCCTACGCGTGGGAGACGTTCATGCGGGAAGGGCAGACGGCGTGGACGGGCGTCCGCAACTTTGCGGCGCGCAACCATCTGCGCGCGATGCGACGCGGAGACCGGGTGTTCTTCTACCACAGCAATGTGGGCAAGGCGGTGGTGGGCGTGGCGGAGGTGGTGCGGGAGGCCTATCCGGATCCGACGGCCGAGGAGGGGGATTGGTCGTGCGTGGATGTGCGCGTGCTGGCGCCACTGGCGGCCCCCGTCACGTTGGAACAGATCAAGGCGGACCCGTTGCTGCGGGAAATGGTGCTGGTGCGGCAATCGCGGTTGTCGGTGATGCCCGTCACAGCCGACCAGGCGAAGCGGCTGCTGCAGCTTGGGAAAACACGCCTGCCCAAGGGCGGCTGAGGTGGTGCCGCGGCGCCGGGTTACCGGCCGGGCGCGATTGGCCCCCCTTGACGAAGCGGGGCAACGGGTTCAATCCGGGCCAACTTTGCGGGCGTCCCCGTTGGCCGATTCTTTTTCGCCGTCCCTTGCGGGCGGCGTTGATTTTTCCGGCGTCTCCAGCAGGGGGTCGAGGGCGTGGCGGGTGAGGGCGAAGAAGGATTTGAATTCGCGGATGCGACGGCGGGCCGGTTCGTGGGTGAACGGTTCGCCGTTTCGGATGCCCACAAGCATGAGGTTTTTGGGCGTGTGTTCGGTGCCGACGAATTCGATCAGCTTGGTGCGATAGCCGGCCCATTCGAGGAAGAGTGCGCGCAGGCCGTCGGTGACCCATTCGGCCATGCGTTCGGCCATGATGCCGTGTTCGAGCACGGGGGCCAGCGGCGCGGGGCGGCCGAGTTGCGGGCGCACGGCCTGATGACAGCACGGGGCGAGGATGATGAGTTTTGCGCCCCGTTCGACACCGCGCCGGAGGGCGTCGTCCGTGGCGGTGTCGCAGGCGTGCAGCGCAATGAGGGCATCCAAACGCGGCAGGGGCACGGAGGCGATGTCGCCCGCGAGGAACTCCAGACCGGAGGGTTCGAGCTGGGCGGCGAATTCGGTGAGTTGCCGGACGAGTTTGGGGCGGGTTTCGACGCCCAAAATCCGGGCGTGGAGGCCCCACCGCCGGCGAAGGAGGTGCCAGACGGCGAAGGTGAGATAGCCCTTGCCACAGCCCATGTCGGCGATGGTGAGGGGGGTGGCCACAGGGGGCTGGCCCGGCTCCGATTCCGCTTCGGTTTGCCTGTCCTCGCCCTCGATCCAAACGCGGCGCACCGGTTGCGCCTCGGCGGCTGGCCTGGCCGGTCCCGGCGCCCAGCCGCAGTCTTTTGCGAGGTGGGAGAAGATTTCGAGGTAGCGATGGATCTGCCGGTGTTTGTCAGCCATGCCGGGATTCACACGACCCCGGTCGTCGCAGACGCCGAGGCCCCAGAGCCAGTCGGCGGCGGAATCATCCAGCAGTGATTGTTTGGCGTGGTCGTGCTGGCGGCTGGGGGGACGCTGGACGCTGGGCCGGTGACTGATGAGCCAGGGTTCGCGGTCTGGGGGCAGGGAAAGCTGCCAGTCCCGCGTGGCGGTGCGGAGGAGCGCGCTGCGGAAGGCACCGGCCAGCTCGGATTGCAGCCAGACAGGCACTTCGTCTGCGCGGAGGTTGCGGGTGAGGTCGTGGGTTTTGTGTTTGAGGGTGAGCGAGAGGCGCGGGCCGTCCTTGACGCGAATCCAGCGGCCCAGGATGCGGCGGGGACCGTCCGGCGCGGTGCCGCCGGAGAGGATGAGGCCGATGAAGGAATCGTCACCAAGGCTGGCGATGACGTGCTGAATAAATTCCTGAACGGGTGAAGAACCGGCCTTCATGCGGGAAATGTGGAAGCGACGGAGGCCACGGGCAAGGTGGGGAAAAGAAAACGCCCTCCGGAGGGGAGGGCGTCGCGGGAAAAAACAGTGGTTAATTTGCGGGCGGTGTCGCCGGGGCGGCGGGGGGAACCGCCGGGGTGGCGGGCGCGGTGCCGGGGAGGACGGCGGGTGCCGCCTCGCCTTGCAGGGCCTTTTCCAGTTCGGTGGTGCGCCGGGCGTCGGAGCCGAAGCGGCTCTGCAGGAAACCGACGGCGATGGCGAGCACGAAGAACGTGATGGCGGCGTAGCGGGTGGCGGCGGTGAGGACGTTGCCCGAGCCGGCGCCGAACAGGGCGTCGGTGGCGCTGCCGCCGAAAGCCACACCGATGCCGGCCTCCTTTTTGGGAAGCTGGATGAGCACGAGCAGGATGAGCAGCAGGCACACCAGCACGAGCACGAACGTCAAGAGGCCGATGATGAAGGTCATAACAGTGTCAGGGTGAACGGTGTCAGATCGAGTTGCGGATTATATCGGCAAAACTGCGGGATTCAAGGCTGGCGCCGCCAACGAGCGCGCCGTCCACGTCGGGCTGGCTCATCAGCTCGCGAGCGTTGTTGGGCTTGACGCTGCCGCCATATTGGATGCGGACCTTCTTCGCGGTGGCCTCGTCGAACATGGCGGCGAGGATTTTGCGGATGAAGGCGTGGGCGTCCTGGGCTTGTTGGGTGCTGGCGGTCTTGCCGGTGCCGATGGCCCAAACCGGCTCGTAGGCGATGATGGTTTCGACCATCTGCTCGCGGGTGAGGCCGGCGAGACTGCCGCGCACCTGGGTTTCGAGGACTTTCTCGGTGAGGTTGCCCTCGCGTTCGGCGAGGGTTTCGCCGACGCAAACGATGGGCTTGAGGTTGGCGGCGTGGACGGCGGCGGCCTTTTTGGCGATGAGGGCGTCGGTTTCCTGCTGGTATTGGCGGCGCTCACTGTGGCCGAGGATGACGTAGCGCACGGAGAACTCCTTGAGCATGACGGCGGCGATCTCGCCGGTGTAGGCGCCGACGTTGTGCTCGCTCATGTTCTGGGCGCCGAGACGGATGTTCGAGTCCAGAATGGCCTTGGAGACGGACTCGAGGGCGGTGAAGGGGGGACAAACGACGATGTCCACCTCCTTGATGCCCGCGAGTTCGCGTTTGAGGTCGTTCACGAGGGCGAGGGCCTCGGCGACCGTCTTGTTCATCTTCCAATTGCCGGCAATGATCAGCTTGCGTTCCTTGTTCATGGGATTCTCCAGCACGGAGGGGCGCCGCCGGACCCGCAACGGGGCGGGTCTGGCCGGGACGGTTCATCCGTGTCTGTTCATGGGGGTCAGGGGTTACTTGTCCGAGAGCGCGGCGACACCGGGCAGCACCTTGCCCTCGAGAAACTCGAGCGAGGCGCCGCCGCCGGTCGAGGTGTGCGAAACTTTCTTGTCCGCGCCGAATTTCTTCGCCGCCGTGGCGGTGTCGCCTCCGCCCACGACGGTGGTCGCGCCGGCGGCCGTCGCTGCGACGATGGCATCGGCCATCGCCCGGGTGGCTTTCTCGAAGGCGGGGAACTCGAAGACGCCGGGCGGGCCGTTCCAGATGATGGTTTTGGCGCGGGCGATGACCGCGTTGAAGCGTTGGATGGTTTCGGGGCCGACGTCGAGGCCCTGCCAGCCGGCGGGGATGCCGCTGGCGAGGGTGGCGGTGCGGGTGTTGGCGTCGGGGGCGAACTTGTCGGCGATGATCCAGTCCACGGGGAGGTGGATGGGCTTGCCCTTGGCGGCGGCCTTCTGGAGGAGTTCGGGGACGATCTTTGCGCCTTCGGGGTCGAAGATGGAATCCCCGATGGCCATGTTGTCACGGACCTTGAGGAAGGTGTAGGCCATGCCGCCGCCGATGATGAGTTCGTCGGCCTTGTCGAGGAGGTTGCTGATAAGCTGGATTTTGTCGGCGACTTTCGCGCCGCCCAAGATGGCGAGGAGCGGGCGTTTCGGGTTGTCGAGGACGGCGCTGAAGGCGTCGAGTTCCTTCTTCATCAAGTAGCCGCAGGCGCGCTGGGGCAGTTGGACGCCGGTCATCGAACTGTGGTCGCGGTGGGCGGTGCCGAAGGCGTCGTTGATGTAAACATCGCCCAGCCGGGTGAGGCTGGCGCGGAAAGCCTTCACCTTTTCGGGGTCGGCCTTGACCTTGGTGCCGTCCTCGCGTTTGGCCTTGCCCTCTTCCTCGATGTGGAAGCGGAGGTTTTCGAGGAGGATGACGTCGCCGGGGCGGGCCTGGGCGCAGGCGGCCTCGACTTCGGGGCCGACGCAGTCAGGCAGGAAACGGACGGGCCGACCGAGGAGTTTCTGGAGGGCCTCGGCGACGGGTTTGAGGGAGTATTTCTCGATGCGCTGGCCATCCGGGCGGCCAAGGTGGCTCATGAGGATGACGGCGGCGCCCTGATTCAGGGCGTATTGAATGGTCGGCAGGGCCGCTTCGATGCGCTTGGTGTTGGTGATCGCGCCGGTGACCTTGTCCTGCGGGACGTTGAAGTCCACGCGGATGAGGGCGCGTTTGCCTTTGAGGTCGAGGTCTTCGATGAACAGTTTGGCCATGTCAAAACAGGGGGTTTGGTTCGCTCCCAAGGCCCGGAAACCGGGCAGCGGAGATTAACCGAAGGCGGGGGTGAGTCAAAACGGTTTTGCGCCGCCCCGGCGATTAGAAGCGGCGGGAATGGTGGGGAGTAAGGAACCCGCGCCGCCGGTTACTGGGCGAGGATACGGGCGCGTTCCGCGTGGTATTCCTGCGGGGTGATCTCGTCGGCCTTATAGCGCTGCAGGAGTTCGGCCAGTTGCTGCTCTTTGGTGGCGGGGACCGGGGAGGCGGGAATTGCAAGGGGCACGGGCTGCAGGCCGGCAGGCGCAGCGGAGGCCGGAGCGGAGGCCATGGCCGGGGCCGGGGCCGGGGCGGCGGTGGTCCGGGCGCTGGTCCGGCGGGCGCGCCGTTCCTCGGCGGCCAAGCGACGGGCCTCCGCTTCGCGCTGACGGGCTTCGGCAGCGGCGACGGCCTCCTCGACGGTCTGCACCTGGGGGTCGCGGGAGCGGAAAACAGGGGCGGGAGCGGGCGCCGGTTCTTCGGCCATGCGCTGCCGCAGGGCTTCGGAAAGTGATTCGGAGCCGGGCTGGCTGGTCGTCGAGGTTGTTACCGCGCGCTGGGTCTCCACCTCCGCGGCACGAGCGCGCACCGCCTCGCGCAGCCGCTGGGTCAGCGCGTCATCCTCGACCGGGACGACGACGGGCGTGGCGGACGGTTCAACCACCCGGGTTACCGACGACGGTGCGGCGGGAGCGGCGGTCGGCGCGGCCGGGGCGGGGGCGGACGATTCCTCCGCGAGGCGTTGCCGGAGCGCTTCCAGCAAACGCGCCTCCGTGGCAGGGTCGGCGGCCAGAGCGGAAGGGGCAGCGAAGGCGACGGCGAACAGGGCGAAAGCGGGCAGCAGCCGGGAAATCTTCATGGGCGCGTTGTAGGCCAAAAGCCGCGGCGAGGCAACAGCTTTCCCGGCTTCCGCAGGCCGGCGGGCGGGGTGGCGGGGCGAGTTTTGGCTTGCCGCGAAAAGAGGGGGGCGTTACCTACTGGCCATCATCAAGGCGGCTTGGAGCCGTCTCCGTCACAAACCGCATGCAACAGCTTCAACCGGTGAGGGTCGCTTGAGTCGTCCCTTCGCTTCCCGCAGTCAGGGCAATCAGGGGAATTTCATCCGCATCAACGGCAAGATTCGCGCCCGCGAGGTGCGGGTCGTTGAAGAAGGGCGTCAGTTGGGGGTCATGTCCCTGGGCGACGCCTTGAACCTCGCGCGCAGCCAGGGGGTGGACCTCGTCGAGATCGCGCCGAACGCCGTCCCGCCCGTGTGTCGGCTGGTGGATTACGGCAAATTCCGCTACGAGCAGGCCAAGAAGGAGAAGGAATCCCGCAAGCACCAGCACGCCAACATCGTGAAAGAGGTGCAACTCAGCCCGCGCATTGACCCCCACGACCTTCAGGTGAAAACCAATCACGCGATTGATTTTCTCTGCGAGGACATGAAGGTGAAAGTGGCCTTGAAGTTCCGCGGCCGCGAGATGGCGCACACCGAGTTCGGTTTTCAGGTGATTCAGAAGTTCCTCGAGAACATCAAGCCGTGGGGACACCCGGATTTCGAGCCGAAGCTGCTCGGGCGGAACATCACCGTGATGATCAGCCCGCTGCCCCGCAATAAACGCGCCAAGCATCCCCGCGAAGCAGCCGCGCCGGCCACGCCGCCCGCGGCCAAGGCGGACGCCCCACCCGCCGCCGCCGCTGCTGCCGCTGCGCCTCCGGCCCAGGCTCAACCCGCCTGACCCGGCCCGGCAACCTGCCCCTCAAGGTCCCGTCGGCAACTTCATGACCCGCGGTGCCCGTGTGGCCCGGTCCACGGGCCAAGGGACGCCGAGCGAAACCAGCCGGGACCGGAGCCGGTTGGCCAGGACGGCGAGGCGATCCCGCTCGACGTTGGCCAGGTCGCGCGCTTCACCCAGGTCATTCGCGAGATCGAACAGCTCCCACCGTTCCTCGTCGTAGAAGTAAATCGCCTTCCAATCGCCATCGCGAATCGCACTGTGCGGACGGTAGCCGTTGCGGGTGCCGGGCGGCTGGAGTTTCCGCACGTTTGGGAAGTGCCAGAGGAGCGGTTGCCGACGGATGGCCAGGTCCGGCAGGGCCAGGTCGCCCGCCAGGGACTCGCCATCCACGGCGGCCCCTTTGGGGAGGGGCACTTGCGCCCAATCGAGCAGGGTGGGGAACCAGTCCTCGATCAGCACCAGCCGTTCGCAACGGACTCCGGCCGGGACGCGGAAACGTTGTTGCAGCGGCTCGGCGGGATCGGGCTTCGCCCACGCAACCAGAGCGGGCACGCGGAGGCCGCCCTCGTAGGCCGAGCCTTTGCCCTCGCGCAACGGCTGGTTGTGCGTGTCCAACCCGGTGCCGAGGATGTTGGTGCCCCGCGCGGTGTCGCTCAACCCGCCGTTATCCGAGTAAAACACCACGAGCGTCCGCGTGGCCACATCCAGTTCGGCCAGTTTGTCGAGCACCGCACCCAACGAAGCGTCCATGCCCTCGACCATCGAGGCGTAATGGATTTCGGACGTGGCCACGGGCCGACCGGCGTAATTGGTGTGGTAGGGCCGGTGCGGCTGGATGGGCGTATGGACCGCGTAATGCGAAAGGTGCAACAGGAAGGGCCGCCGGAACTCGCGCACCGCCCGCTCCATTTCGCGCGCCGCCTCGAGCGTCAGGGCATCGGTCAAATGCATGTCCGTCCCTTTGTAGCCATCCAGTCCCGGCACGACCCATTGCTCGCGGCCCGGCTGGCCCTCGCCGTAACGGTCGCGTCCCTGAAAGCTGCCCGGCGCACCCGCCCCGTGCCCGGCAATATTCACGTCGAATCCGAGGTTCAACGGTTCGGCCCCGGGCGTGCCCACGCCGCCCCAATGCGCCTTGCCCACGTGAATGGTCCGATACCCCGCGTCGCGCAACAGCGCCGGCAGCGTTGGCGCATCGCCGGGCTGGAACCCCTCACGTTTCCAGTCCGGCGGCGCCAGCGTTTCAGAGGTGTTCCCCGTCTCGCCCTGCAACGTCCAGTAGGTGACCCGGTGGCGGGCGGCGTTCTGCCCGGTCAGCCACGACACCCGCGACGGCGTGCAAACGGAGCAGGCGTAAGCCTGGGTGAGCCGGACGCCGTTCTGGGCCAGGCGTTCCATGTTGGGAGTGCGATAGAAATCGTTGAAGCGGGACCGCCCCGTGTGGAAGGGCACCGAGGTGTCCTGCCAGCCCAGATCATCCACGAGGAAGAAAACCAGATTGGGCCGGGCGACGGGCGGCGTTTCGGCGCGCGCCATCATCGGGCTGCCGCCCAGCAGGGTGGCCGCCAGTGCCAGGGCGAACAGAAAGTGGAGCATTGGCGCAGCATGACGGCGGCGACGCGGACTGGCAAATGAAGTTTTGCCGGTGTGGGTGCGAGGGGCGCGCTGGTGCTGGCTGTCGGAAGTGGCCCGCACAGCCGGAGCGCGGACGGCCTCGTCCGCAGCCACGTGCAACCAACCCACCGTGCCCACACCCCTCCCGTCTGGCCTGAACCTCACTTCCCGAGTTCGCCTCCAATGCCACTGCGGCATCCCGGCGGATGGGAGCCAGGCTCCGATCTCCCCTGTCCAACGACTGGCCACATCGCTGCGGATGGGGACCTCCGCCCTCCGCAGCCCGGGTGGTGGCTTGGTGCGGGGAGTCCGACTTACCGGGTCAATGCTGCAAAACGCCCCGCTGCGTCGGCCCAAGCGCCATCCGTCTTCGGCTCGAAGCGGCCCATGTCCGTCGAGGCCCGCACCACCGAGCGCAGGTCGGCGAGCGACTTGAGTTCGCCGCGGGCGCGGACCTGCGTGAGGATGTTGCCCATGACAGTGGCCTCGACCGGCCCGGTGAGCACCGGACAGCCGCAGGCGTTGGCCGTGAGCTGGTTCAACAGCTCATTGCGCGAGCCGCCGCCCACGATGTGCAGCACCTCCAAGGGTTGCCCGGTCAATTCCTGAAGCTGCCGGAACACGACGCCATACCGGAGCGCCAGGCTCTCGGTGGCGCACCGGATGATCTGGCCCTCCGTTTCCGGCACGGGCTGGCCGGTCTCGCGGCAGAAGTCCTGGATGGCCCTCGGCATGTCGGGCGGGTTCAGGAAACGCGGATCGTCGGGATTGACCAGCGAGCGCAACGGCTCCGCCGCCGCCGCCAGCCGGGTCAGCTCGGCGTAGTCGAGGTTCCGGCCCGCCGCGTCGAAGGCGCGTTTGCACTGCTGGATGAGCCAGAGGCCGATGATGTTCTTGAGCAGGCGGATGGTGCCGTCCACGCCGCCCTCGTTGGTGATGTTGAGTTCGAGCGCGCGCGGGGTGAGCACCGGCGCCGGCAATTCCGCGCCAAGCAACGACCAGGTGCCCGAGCTGAGGTAGGCCCAGTTCGCCCGCCCCGTGTGCGCGGTGGGCACACCAGCCACCGCCGAGGCCGTGTCGTGTGTGGGTGGGGCGATGACCGAGACGTTCTTCAACCCGGTGCGGCCGGCGAGGGAGGCGCGGACGGTCCCGAGGTTCGTTCCGGGCGGGACGATGGGCGGGAAGATGCGCGCCGGCAGGCCGAACTTCGCAAGCAGTTCCCGGTTCCAGTCGCGCCGCACCGGGTGCAGGCATTGCGAGGTGGAGGCAATGGTGTATTCGGCCACCCGCGCACCACACAGGCAGTAGTGCAGGAAGTCCGGCATGAACAGGAAGTCATGCGCGGCGGCCAGCAGGTCAGGATGCTGCCGTTGGAGGGCCAGCAACTGGTAAAGCGTGTTCAACTCCATGAACTGGAGGCCGGTCTGCGCGTAAAGCTCCGCGCGCGGCACGGTCTGAAACGCCAGCTCCAAGGCGCCCCGCGTTCGCGCATCCCGATAGTGATACGGCAGCCCGAGCAATTCGCCGGCCCGGGTCAGCAGCACGAAGTCCACGCCCCAGGTGTCTGCGCCGACGCTGACGATGGCCCCGCCGTATTTTTTCGCGGCCAGACCGAGGCCGGTCTGGATTTCGGACCAGAGCCGGACGACATCCCAGCGCAGCGTGTCCGCGAGGAACACGCCACCGTTGGGGAAGCGATGCACCTCCTCGAGGCGCAACTGTCTGCCGTTCCACACGCCCGCCATCACGCGCCCGCTTTCGGCGCCGAGGTCAATGCCGAGATAGACTTGTTCAGCCATGTCAGATGTTGTGTTTCGCTCACAAAAGAGACGAATCACGCGAAAGACAAGAACCGTTTGCAGTCCGGCGCGTCGCTTGACCGACCCGGGGGCGCTGTTACCATCCGCGCACCGGTCATGAACACGTTTCCTCTCGTCTGCATCGCCGCGCTGTGGGGCGGCCTGGGTGTTGTCGCCCAGAGCTTCAACGGCATCACCGCCGTGGTCCACACGTCGGTCGTCACCCAGGGGGAAGTGCGGGATTCCGCCCGGCCCGGGCTGGAAACCGCGGCCCGCCAGGCGCGCAGCGCCGCCGAGTTCCGCGAGGCGGAGCAGCGGGTGATGGCCGACAGCCTGAACCAGCTCGTGGAGCGGCAGTTGATCCTGCGCGATTTCCAGACCATCGAGGCCAAGGGCTACAACCTGCCCGAGAGCCTGATTGACGAACTGGTCAAGGACCGCATCCGGGAGCAGTTCGGCGACCGCCGCACGGCGATCAAATCCCTCCAGGCGCGGGGCCTGACCTTCGAGCGCTACCGGCGGCAGGTGCGCGAGCAGATCATCATAGAAATCCTCCGCAACCGGAACGTCTCCGCGTCGCTCATCATCTCGCCCCGCAAGCTCGAACAGTATTACCAGCAGCAGCAGACCAACTTCATGGTCCCCGACCGCGTCCGCCTGCGCATCCTCTCGCTGCCCAAGCAGTCGCCGGACGACACCGAGGCGCGGAAGCTGGCCGAGGACATCGCCCGGCAGGTGCGCGAAGGCGCGGATTTTGCGGAGATGGCCCGCACCTATTCGGAGGGCGGGCAGCGGGCGCAGGGCGGCGACCGCGGCTGGGTTACGCGCGGCGTGCTCGCGCCCGCGCTGGAAGAGGTGGCGTTCCGACTGGCCACCGGCGAGGTCAGCCCCGTCATCGAGACCCCGCAGTTCTGCTACCTGCTCAAGGCGGAGGAGGTGCGGCCCGCGCACGTCCAGCCGTTGAGCGAGGTGCGGGAGGCGCTCGAGCGCGACCTGCTGGACAAGGAGCGCGCCCGGTTGAACCAGCAATACACCGAGAAGTTGAAAAAGAAGACCTTCGTGCGCTTCTTCTGACGCATGGCCGTGCGGCTCGCCATCACCGCCGGCGACCCCGCCGGCATCGGCCCCGAAGTCACCCTCCAGGCCCTCGCCGCCGAACTGCCGGCGGACGACACGCATTACACGCTGCTCGGCGACCCGGCCCAACTGGCGGCGCTGAACGAGCACCTCCGCACGGGCCTGAACTTCCGCGACCCGCGCCTGTCGGTGGTCAGCCCGGAAGGTGCGCCGACGCCGACTGAACCCCGCTCACCGGCAGGGGCGCAGTTCGCCGTGGCATGCCTCGAAACAGCCGCGCAACTGTGCCTGCGCCGCGCCGTCGCGGGCGTGGTCACCGCGCCGGTCAACAAGGAGGCCATCAACCGCGCGGGCATTCCCTTCATCGGCCAGACCGAGTTCTTCTCCGAGCGCGCCGGGACCTCGCGCACCGTAATGATGCTGCTCGGGCCGGACGAGCGCGAACGCTGGCTGCGCGTGGCGCTCGCCACCGTCCACCTGCCGCTCCGCCAAGTGCCGGTGGTGCTCACGCCGGAAAAGGTGCTGCTCGCCATCGAGCGCGCCGCCGAGGCGTGCGCCCGGCTGGGACTGGCGCGGCGGCGGGTGGCGGTTTGCGGGCTGAACCCCCACGCGGGCGAGGGCGGCGCGTTTGGCGACGAGGAAGCGCGCGTCATCGAGCCGGCGGTGCAACAGGCCCGCGCCGCAGGAATCGAGGTGGCCGGCCCGTTGAGCGGGGACACGGTTTTTTACCACGCACTGCGGGGCGAATTCGACGCGGTGGTGGCGATGTATCACGACCAGGGGCTGGCCCCGCTCAAGCTCGCCGCCTTCGATCGTGGGGTGAACTGGACACTTGGCCTGCCTTTTATCCGCACCTCGCCCGACCACGGCACGGCTTACGCGCTGGCCGGCCGAGGCATCGCCAGCCCGGCCAGCATGATCGAAGCCGTCCGGCTGGCAAAACGGCTGGCGCGACAAGGGATGGCGGGCGGACTGCCACGTTGAGCAGCGTGGTTCCTGCGGGCGTGGCGCGGGCAAGGGGCGTTCAGGAACGCGGACCGGAGCCGGTGGATGGCGCTTCAAACCGGATCACCGTTTCACCGGGGCGCGCATAGCCGAGCCGCTCGCGGGCGAGCCGTTCCACGGCCCGCGGGTCGGTGCGCAGGGTCTCGAGCAACTCGCGGGCCTGCCGGGCCTGGGCCTCTTCCTGAGCAATGAGGGCATCGAAGCGAAGGATTTCCCGCCGGTAGCGCTCGTTTTGCCGGATGAGCGGAGTGTAGCACATGGCCAACAGCAGCAACCCGGCCACCACCAGGAGACCGACCACCACCCTGGTCAGTTTGCTCCAGATGTCGGCCTGCGCGCTCATCCCGGCGAGTAAATCAGGTCGGCCCGCGGAGGTGAAGCGGGAACTTCAGGTTGTGGAATCGCATCGCGGTCGGCTCCGCCGTCGGTTCCGCGGTGACTCGATTACCTGCCGCACCAGCCGGTCCTCGACGCGCTTCATCACGCGGCGGGCGGCGGGCGTGAGATCGTCGTAACCGCAGAGATGCAGGCAGCCGTGGATGAGATAGCGCAACACCTCGGCCTGCCAGGTGGTGCGGAAGGCCCGCGCCTGGGCCACCGCCACGTCCACACAGATGAAGATTTCACCGTGCAAGTGGGGCCGTTTCGGGGTTCGGGCCTCGGATTTCGGGCTGCTCGCCGGGCGTTCCGCGTAGTCGAACGTGATCACATCCGTCGGGCCGTCGTGGCCAAGCTGGGTGGCGTTGAGCGCCGCCATTTTCCGGGCGCCGACGAAATAAAACGTCAGGTTCCATTCCTGCACGCCCAGCCGCGCGAGGGCGCCCTCGGTCTGGCGGCGCAGGCGGGCCAGCTCGAGCCGGCGGGTGCGCTGGCGGTTGATGAATTCCAAGGTGGAAGCGGCATCGGCTTCCACCGGCAGACGGTTCCCCTCGGCTGCTGACCGCCGCCTCATCCTTCCCTCTTCTTTCCGCGGTGCTCCTCGTAGGCGCTGATGATGCGCATGACCAGCGGATGGCGGACCACGTCTCTCTTGCTGAACTCGCAGATGGCGATGCCGTCAATGCCGCGGAGTGCGCGGTGCGCCTCGATGAGGCCGGAGTGCTTGTTGGCGGGCAGGTCAATCTGGGTCTCATCCCCGGTGACGACGGCCTTGCTGTTCAGGCCCAGGCGCGTGAGGAACATGAACATCTGCTCGGTGGTGGAGTTCTGCGCCTCGTCGAGGATGATGAAGGCGTTGTTCAACGTGCGGCCGCGCATGTAGGCGAGCGGGGCAATTTCGATGACGCCGCGCTCGGTGTGCTTCTGAATTTCCTCGGCGGGCATCATGTCGTGCAGCGCGTCGTGGAGCGGGCGCAGGTAGGGCATGATTTTCTCGTAGAGGTCGCCGGGCAGGAACCCGAGCGCCTCGCCCGCCTCGACCGCCGGGCGCGTGAGGATGATGCGGCCGATCTTGCCCTCGCGCAGCGCGGCCAGCGCCATCGCCACGGCCAGATAGGTCTTGCCCGTGCCCGCGGGTCCGATGCCGAAGGTGACGTCGTGCGTGCGGATGGCCTCGACGTATTTCTTCTGGCCCACGGTCTTGGCGGTGACGGCGCTCTTCTTGTCGTGGGTCTGGATGCGGTCGCCCATCAAATCCTTGAGCGTGGCGACGCCCTCGTGTTTCACGACCTGAAGGGCGTGATGAAAATCGCGGTTGCGGATGGGCGAGCCGGCCTTGAGCTGCCCCTCGAGCTGGAGAAACAAATGTTTGGCGCGCTCCAGGCCGGCGGCGTCACCGTCGAGGGTGATCCAGCCGTCGCGGGCGGTGGCCTTGACGCCGAGGTGTTCCTCGAGGGCGGCGAGGTTGCGGGCCTCGTGGTTGAACAACTGTTGGGCGACGCGGGCGTTCTCGAAGTGGAGCGTTTCGGTGGGCATGGGGTGGGCGGGCGGATCTTAATCTGAATCTTCCTCTTAATCTGAATCCTGATCCGTGATGCGTGATGCGTGATGCGTGACGGGCAATCGGCTTTCAGGCGGTGGCCGCCAGCGCGGCGCGCAGTTGCGCCGCCACCTCGGTCAGCGCCTGCGGCACGACGCCGGTATCGGCGAGAACGGGCATGAAATTGGTGTCACCGTTCCAGCGCGGGACGACGTGGATGTGCAGATGATCGAGAATGCCGGCCCCGGCGCATTTGCCCTGGTTGATGCCGATGTTGAAGCCGTCGGGTTTCATGACGGCGGTGAGGGCGGCCTGGCAGCGGCGGGTGAGCAGCAGCAGGCCGGTGAGTTCGGCCTCGGTGAGGTCGTGCAGGGAATCGGTCTGTTTGTAGGGCACCACCATGAGGTGGCCGCCGTTGTAGGGGTAGCGGTTGAGCAGGGCAAAGCAGGTGCGGTCGCGCGCGATGACCAGGTTCCCCTCGTCGTCGTCGGACTGGGCGATGCGGGTGAACAGGCTCCCGTCCAGCGCGGGCTTGGGCGCGAGGATGTATTGAATCCGCCAGGGCGCGTGGAGTGATTCCATGCGGGGACAGTAAGGAGCCGCGCGGGCAAAGTCAAAAGGCGGGCCTCGCGCAGCCGAAAGATTATTGTTTTTCTTGCAGGCGACATAGCCGGGGAGGTCGCGTCCCTGAGAGCGCGTCTGAAAAGTGAGTTTGCATGAGTGCGTCCGGTTGGCCTGAAACTCGGTTGACGAAAAATAGAGCGTCACCGGTAGCTTCGCCGCCGGTGAAGATGCCGGCGTGGAAACGGAATCAGAACTACTCAGAGTGGTCATAGCTCGGATAGCTATGACACTGACGGGAACCCTTGACCAGTGGTGCTACCGTTGACGCTTACGGTGCGCCGGCGCGTGCTGCCCAAGAGCCTGTTGGGGCAGGCGATTGATTACACGCTCGCCCGGTGGGAGACGCTGACCCGCTATGTGGAGGACGGTCGGCTGGAGATCGACAACAACCTGTGTGAGAACGCCATCCGGCCCGCGGCGGTGGGGAAGAAGAACTTTCTGTTCATCGGCCATCCCGAAGCCGGCCAGCGCAGTGCGGTGATCTACTCGGTGCTCGGCAGTTGTCGGCGGCAGGGAATCAACCCCGACGAATATCTCCGCGACGTTTTTGAACGCCTCCCCACGGCGAAGACCTCCGACCTCAAATCGCTCACCCCGGCGGCGTGGGCCAAGGCCAAGCGCGCCGCCCAACGGCCCGCTGCCTGATCTGCCCTCCGCTCGTTCATCAGCTTCCGTGCCGCTCACCCAAGGCACTTCACAGGACGCTTACCCCGCAAACACCTCAGGCACCGCTTGTCTTTTCCCACTTTAGGCGGTCGTCTGCGGCTCCGCAGTCCATCAATTAATTGCCTGGAGCCGGTCGCCACATGATTTTGTTGCCTAGAATACGGACACTCCTGATTCGTTGGATTGGTTTGTCGTTCTGATCTGTTGAAAAGAGAACCTGCTTGTTTTCATCTGGAATCAAGATCCTGAGTTTGTTAATTTCGTTGTTGAGCCGATTGACGTCATCGTAGCGTTTCTCGTCATAAGCCTGATCCAAGTTCCCGAATAGTGCCGCATATTTAGCAAAAGATGCGTTCGGTGAAAACCGAGCATAAAACCACGGCATATCAATCTCCATCTGGGACATGGAACCCACCGGTTCGCCGTTGATCAGCACTTCAAATACCTTGCTCATTCTAGAAGCCTTGTTCCGTCATATGACGCTACGATTGCTACTGGAGAAACAAACCCCCAAATCAAAACTTCGCTGTCAATAAGCGCTGATGCCCTTGCCTCGGGGGTCTGGAGCGTGGCGAGGATTAGCGGATTGGTGAAATCCAAGTAGGTCGTGCCAACCCGTCGCAGATCAATCTTAACTATCGAATTTCTTGCATTCGATGCTTCGTCGGGATCGAGGTATCGCTTTGCAGGCACCATAAAATTTCGGCTGGTCGAAATCCAAGGTGACGGCTTCTGTTTCCTTCCAATATGATCATCAGGCGTAACCCAATATGCGGTGGGATCCGTTGCGAACAGGCCCACCTGCATGTATGGGGTGCGGCTTTCCCGATCTGAAAGCCTTCGATAAACAAAATCTCCATGTGCTCGGTCGCCCGTGAGTGTCAGCGTGGCGGCGATGGCCACGGATAGGATTTTTATCTTGGCAGCGGAGATGGCCGGGAGTTGTATGCCCGCAAATCCGCCCCAAATGCCCCCGACACTGATTGTTCCCGCAGCGGTGTATTCGTGTCCGCTCGGATCAAGCCGGTTGACCGGATCATTGCCGCAGTAGGTGTAGCGATGCAGGCTGGGCGGTTCACTGCGGCTGCCGGGATGCGTATCCCGCGTCCAGAAGCGCCCGGTGCCGGGGTTCAGGTAACGGGCGCGGAGGTAGGTAAAGCCGAGGTTCGGGTCGCGTTGTTCGCCGGTGAAGCGGTAGTCGGTCTGCGGGGCGGTGTTGGAGGCGATCAACGTCCCGAAGGCGTCGTAGGCGAAGACGTTGGCCACGGCGGCGTTGGTGGCCGTGAGGTAGCGCGTGTTGGCCAGGCCATCGTAGCCGAAGTAGAGCGTCGCGCCGCTGGCAACGTCCCTTTGGGCCATCAGGTCCAGACCGTAGGCATAGACCCTGGACAGGCTGCCGTTGACCCTTTCCTCCAAGACCTGCGCGTAGCCGGTCCGGTTCTGTCGGCACACCAGATACGTGTTGGTGGTGGTGCCGACGATCTTCCGCACCCGATTCCCATCGCCGTCATAGACGATCGTGATACTGGTGCCGCCCACCACGGCGTTGGTGAGGCGGTTCTCGACGTCGTAACGAAACACGTCTCCAGCGTTGGTCCGCGTGTTGCCGTTGGCGTCATACACGTCGGTGGTCAACCAGTCGTTGGCGGTGTAGGCGAAGGTTTGATTGGTGATACCGCCGACGGTGCTGGTGCGGTTGGTGCGGTTGCCGACGGCGTCGTAACGGTAGCTGATCGTGCCCGTAGGCGCGGCACCGGTGATGACCTCGTTGGTCAGCCGATACAGCGGATCGTATTGCCAGGTGAACGTCCGGCTTTGTCCGCCGACGGTTTCGCTGAGGTTGGTGCGATTGCCCGCCGGAGCCAAGCGGTAGGCAAAGCTGGCCAGCGTCGCCGTGGGCGTTCCCGCCACCAGATTCGTCAGCCGGTTGAGGCTGTCGTAATGGTAACGGTTGGTGACGCCGTTGCCATGGCGCACCGTTTCCAGGTTGCCCACGGGGTCGTAGGTGTAGGATGCCGAACTGGAGTTCGGCGCTCCGGCGGCGGCGTTGGTCAGCCGGTTGAGGGCGTCGTAGGCGTAGGTGAGGCTGACGCCGCCGGGGGTGGTGGACGCGAGGGTCTTGAGGTTGCCGAAGTCGTCATAGTCATACACCAGCGTGCCCTGCGGCGTGGCGTTGGTCAGCAGCCGGTCGCGGTGGTCGTAGGCATAAGTGTTGGTGCCGCTGGCGTCCACCAGGCTCGCCCGTTGGCCGGTGGCCGTGTAGGTGAAACGCACTTGATAGCCGCCGACCGAGGCTCTGTTGGTGAGGCGGTTGAGCGCGTCATACTGATTGGTGATGACCACGCCGAGGAAGTTGGTGTGGAAGGTCAGGTTGCCCGCGGCGTCGTAGGCGAAGCCCTGGCTCTGGCCCTGGGGCAGCGTCTCTTTCACACGGCGGCCCGCCGCGTCGTATTCAAACCGGTTCGTCCGGTTCAGCGCGTCAATCTGTTCGAGCAGGTTCCCGAGTTCATCGTAGCTGAAGCGCGTCACCATCTGCCCGGCGGTGCCGAAGGCGTTGGTCACGGCCACCAATCGCCCCAGCGCGTCGTAGCCGTAGCGCGTCACCACGCCGGCCTGGTTGGTGACGGCGATGCGCCGGTCCAGCGCGTCGTAACCGTAACCCTCGAACGTCCCGTCCGGAAAGCGGTGTTGCCCCCGCCGGTTCAAGGCGTCGTAAACGAACTGGTTGGTCCGGTTCAGGGCGTCCACCGTGTTGGTCGGGTTGCCGTTGGCATCGTAGGCGAACTGCGTGGTCTGGTCGAGCGCGTCGGTGAGGCTGGTGCGCCGGCCGGCCGCGTCATAACCGTGGTCCGTGCTCCGCCCGCTGACGGGCACGCCGGGCGCGGCGGGCGGCACCGGGTGTTGCACCCCCTGGCGCAGCCGCCCCGCGCCGTCGTAAACGTTCTCGGTGGCGGCCCCGTCGGGATAGGTGGTGCGGGTCAGCCGGCCGGCGGCATCGTAGGCAAAACGGTTGGTGCGCCCCCCGCGGTCCACCCACCGGGTGCGGCGGCCCTCGGCGTCGTATTCGGCGCGTTCGGTCACCTGTTCGGGGGTGCCGAGGGCGAAGACGCTGTTGGTGAGCAGGCCCACGGCGTCATAGTCGAAGCGGTTGGTGCGGTCCAAGGCGTCCACGGTGAACGCGGGGTGGCCGAGGCCGTTGAAGAAGGTGCGGTGGGTGCCGCCGAGCGGGTCAATGGTTTCGATGACGCGGTTGGCCGCGTCATAAACCCATTCCCGCACCACGTCCTCCGTGCCGCCGCCGGGCAGGGTGCGCGGGCGGGTCTCGGTGCGGCGGTTGCCGTTGGCGTCGTAGGTGGAACGGACGGTGCTGAGCGGCGCGAGCTGGGCGTCGAGCGTCACGGTGTTGGTCACCCAGCCGAATGCGTTGTAATCGCGCAGCACGATGACCTGCTCGGGCAAACCCAGCGCGTTGGTCTCGGCGCGGTGCCGCCCGAACTCGTCGTAGCCGTGGGCGGTGACGACGCCGAGCGTGTTGGTGACAAAGAGCAGGTTGCCGCGCTCGTCATAGGCGTTGGTGGTGCCGTGGCCGAGCGCGTCGAAGGATTCGAGCACCTGGCCGAACGCGTTGTAGGTGGCGCGGGTGGCCGCGCCGAGCGCGTTGGTGACGCCCAGCAGATGGTCCTGCGGGTCGTAGGCGAAGGTGTTGGTCAGGCCGAGCGGATTGATCTCCGCCACGCGGCGCCCTTCGCCGTCGTAAAGGTAGGTGGTGACGCCGTCCGCGTTGGCCACGCTGGCCAGTTGCCCGGCGGGGGTGAAGGTCTGGACGGTGGTGTTCGTCAGCCGGTCGGTGACGATCTGTCGCCGGTTGGCGGTGTCGTAGGTGTGGCTGGTGGAACGGTTCAACGCGTCGGTCTGCGTGGTTAATCTGCCTTCGCTGTCGTAGCCGTAACGCTGCGTCGTCACCCCGCGCGCATCGGTGATGCTGGTGATCGCGTGGGGGAAACTGGTGTTGGTGTAGCCGTAGCCGGTGTGCTCGTAGGTGGGGCCGGCGCGGTCCATCAGCCGGGCCACGTTGGTCAGGTTGCCGTTGTCCGCGTAGCTGTAGATCAGAATGGGCGGGCCGGAGGTTTCCAGCGCGATGGGGTCGCGCACTTCGGTGATGCGGTGCTCGCTGTCGCGGGTGAAGTGCAGTTGCTTGAGGTGCCACGGCGCGTTCTCGTTGTGCCAGGTGATGCCGTCATAGTTGTAGGTCAGCGTGTTGCCGTTGCGGTCCACCTGCTGCCACAACGAGCCGTCGCTGTGGAACCGGTAACGCATCCCGTCCGGCGCGGTGAAGGTGAACTGCGTGAAGTCCGGCTCCTCCGCCGTCCAGTTGAAGCACAGGTCGTCGTCGCACACCGCCACCTCGACCGCGCCCGCCCAGGTGCCGTTGACCGTGTTGTGGTTCAACATGCCCGCGTCCGGTGAACTGTTGATGGACGCCAGCGCGCCCCGCCCCGTCAGCGAATCGAACACCCAGCGCACCGGCAGCAAATACGTCACGCTGCTCTGCCCGACGAAGTTGTTCCCGCCGCTTTGGAACACCAGGCGGGGCGCAAAGTAATATTCCTCGCCCGGCCCGAGCGTGACGGTCACCACCGTGCTGTGCGTGGGGACGATGTAATCCTGCCCGCTCTGGTTCACCGCCTCGTAACCGCTGCTCAACGCGGCGGACTTGCTGATGCGGATGTCCTCGATGTCCAGCCTTCCGTTCTGGCCAAATGCGCCGTTCGTGCCGCGGCCCGAATCGTAAACCCGGTTCAAACTCAACGGCAGCCCCGCCGTCGGAATCGAAACGTCCGTCTCCGCCAGCGTCACCCGCCCGATGTCCGTGGGCCAGTTCACGGTCAGCCACACCTCGTTCGTCGAAGCCAGGCTCAGGTTGTCCGCGTCCGTGCTGAACGCCACCGCCGACAACGCGTGCGTCCCCAGCGGCACGCTCCGCCACAGATACGTGAACGGCTCCGTCGTCGCCGCCCCAATCGCCGCGCCGTTCGCGTAAAACACCACCTGCGTCACGCTGGCCGTCGGATGCGCCGCCACCGCCCGCAACAACAGGTTCGTCGGCACCGCCACCGTCGTGTTGTTGGTCGGTTCCACCAGCGCCACCGCGAGCGCCGGGTTCACCGCAATGAGCACCGTGCTGGTGTTCGTGTATTGCCCGTCACTGGCCGCCAGTTGCAGCGTGTAAATGCCGTCCGCGCCAAACGCCGCCGACGTGTTCGTCTGGTGAACGTTCCCCAACGTCACCGTGCCCGGCCCGCTGATCTGGCTCCAGTTCGTGAACTTCGGCCCCCCGCCCGTCAGCCCGTCATCCACCACCACCCCCTGCAGCGTCGTGGCCGACGCCGCCAGAATCTGCTGCGCCCCCGCGTGGACGAACGGCGGACTGTTGATCGTGTAGGTGGCCTCCGCCACCGCGCTGTCGGTGTAACCGGTTTTGAACGCCCGCGCCTTCAACGTCACCACGCGCCCCACCGGCACCGCCGCCCCGCTGTAAAGGAACGTGTCCAGCGGCGTGGGCGTGCTGCCATTGGTCGTGTAGTAGAGGGCCGCCCCCGCCGTCGCGCAGGTGATCGTCACGTTCGTCGGCCCGCCGTAGCTGCCGCCGCCCGGACTGAACTGGGGCGTCGCCACCGTCGGCACGGCCACCGGCGCAACGGCCGCGCGGAAGTAGGACTCGCGGTGGGGTGTCGTGGTGAAATCGAACACCGTCTGCCCCACGCTGCCCGTGGCGAGGCGGAACCAACTGTTGAGGTCCGGCACCAGCGTGGGCGACCAGAAGATGATGTGGGCATTGGTGGCCGCCGCGCCCGCCAGCCCCACCCGCACCGTGTTCGTCGCCGGAAACGTCGGCCCCGTCACCACCAACTGCGCCCACACCGGCCCCGGCAGGGCCATGCAAATTGAGAGCAGGAGGCAAAGAAGGCGGTTGTGTGGACGTTGCTTTTTCATTTTCTAATCCTTGCAGAGGGCTTGCAATTCTGCTCGCCGCAATTTCACGCCCCAGCCTTACAATCACAAGGCCAGCCCCCCCGATCTGAGCAGTCGGAATCAGGGCAATGCAGAAAGTCTTAAATGCGATAGAGCTATCATCTATGTTTGTCAAAGATCTTTTTCCGCAGACTCCGGTGGAATGGACATGTATCGCAAGCGCGTGGCCAAAAATGTTCGGGCTTTTCGCGAACAAATGGGCTTGTCGCAAGAGGCGCTTGCCGAGCGAGCCGACATGCACTGGACATTTATAAGTGGCGTGGAGCGCTGCAAATACAACATATCTCTCGAAAGTATGGTTCGCATCGCCAAAGCGTTGGGTCGCGAGCCTTTCGAGTTGTTAAAGTAGGATTGAGCCTGCGGCTTTTAGTCGGCACCGCAACAACGGAAGTTAAAACGAAATGCCATGATGGTCATCAGCGCGCCCGTCACCAGGGTGGCCGCGCCGAAGATGACGTGGAGGGTGGCGATGTCCGCCGCCTTGTGCGACCAGACGGTCCATGCGCCCAGGCCGGCCTGCACCAGCACCAGCGCCAGCCAAAGCTTGCCCCAACGCCGGGCCGCCGCGTCGGGGCCGTCCGCCCGCCGCCACTGCCAGAAGCACAAGGCGATCAACGCGAGAATGACGACGGCAACAATGCGGTGGATCATTTGCAGCACCACCTGAAACGCCGTGATGGGGGCAAAGGCCTTGATTTCGACGCGCTGGGCGTTGTAGCGGGCAATGGCTTCCGCGCTGAGGTCGGGCCACCAGCGGCCATGCGCGAGCGGGAAATCCCAGATGGCCAGTCCGGCATGTTGATGCCGCATGGTCGCGCCGATGAGCAGTTGCAGAAGCACCACCGCCGTCGTGCCCGCCAGCAGCCAGCCGAGGCGGTTTGCGCCCGGGACGGCGGGACGGGGCGCGCTTTCCCGGCGCAGCCACCACGCGCTGGTCATCAACGCAATCGCCGCGACGAGCACGAGGAAGACCTGCCCGAGACAGCCGTGAAACACTCCAAACACCACGCCGAGCCGTGCCCCCAGCCAGTGGTGCGCGTCCAAAATCACGCGCAGCCCGCCCAGCAATCCCTGCAACTGCACCAGCCAGAACACCCACCAGCCCAGCACGACGACGGGACGAGCGGCGGGCGCGTTGCGAACCCACACCAATCCGGCCAGCAGAATCACTCCGCCCATGCCCGCGAGAAAGAAGCCCATGCCGCGCAGTTCGGCGTTGAGCAGCGGCAGCGCCAGCCCGAGGGCGATTTCCACTCCACCGATGATCAGCAAGGGCCGCCGCGACGGCGCCCCGCCCAGCCAGCGCATCAGCGCAACGACCAGCAGGCCGACAACGGAGGCCCACAGGCGGTGGGTGTGCTCGTGAAACACGCCGCCGGTCAGCCAGAGCGAAAACGGCAGGGCGAACATGTTGTAGCCGAAGCTCGTCGGCCAGTCCGGCACGGCCATGCCCACGCCGTGGCTCGTCACCAGGCCGCCAATGCTGATCAACCCCAACGTGGCCAGCGTGACCACGACGGCAAACCAGTGGAGTGGACGGTGAAAAGCGGGGGCCGCGGAATGCATCGGCAACAAGAAACCGCTGCGCGGGCGGACCGAGCAGCGGTTGAAGCGGGAAAGGTTATTTGGCCGCGATGCTGAACTCGACCTTGCCGCCGGCTTCGGTGATCTCGACTTCCTTGGTCACGGTGCCGCCTTTGCGGTGATGGGCCTCGACGGTGTATTTGCCGGGGGGCAGGTTCGGAATCTTGAACGTGCCATCCGCGCCGGTCACGGCGAAGTAGGGATGGTCCACGACATAGACGTAGGCAAACATCCACGGATGCACATCACACTTGAAGCGCAAGAAAGGCTCGGGCTTCGGGAAGGTGAAGGTGAGGTCCGGCGCGCCCGCGAGCTGGGCCAGGTTCTGTTGCGGGTTGCCCTCGACCGCGTTGGGCCGGGTGGTGTTGACGTTGTGCAGCACGGGGTCGGAATTCTTCACCAGGATCTTCTGGCCGGTCTGCACGGCGAGAATGTGCGGCACATACAGGCAGGATTTCTGGTCAATGACGGCGGGCGGCGCGCTGGGCCCGGTGGACTTGGCATCCGGCACGCCCTTGACGATGACCACGGTGTTGGCCAGCTCGCCGTTCGGCCCGACGACGTAGTGAATGGTCTTGGGCGTTTCGGTGACGAGCTTGCCGCAGTTGGGGTCATTCTTGAGCGGGGTGATTTCGACCTCCGGCGGGGGCGTGCCCGTGAGGGTGACCTTGCCGGTGAGTTCCGCCGCAAAGGCCGGAACGGCCAAGGCGGCAACGACGAGAGCGGGAATGATGCGTTTCATGACTGGTGCTTTTGGTTTGTAAAGCGCGGGAACGTATCAGCGGGGTGCGGACCGGGCAAGCGACCGCGGGCGGCTTTTCCCGCTGCTAATACCCTGCATTACCGCGGCCATCGCCAGCGCCGTGCGGGCGGCCTCGGTGCCGCGATTGTGCGTCCGCCCGAGGCAACGAACTTTGGCGTGTTCCTCCTGCTCGAACACAAACACCGCGTGAATGACGGGAATGCGTTCTGCAATCTGAAGCGCCGCCAGCGCGTGCGTCACGCCCTCGCCAATGTGCTGGGCGTGGCTGGTCTGGCCCTGGAAGATTACGCCGAGGCAGAGGATGGCGTCGGGGCGGGAATCGTGATCCGTGATCCGTGACGCCAGGGCGGCGGCCACGGCGGGGATTTCAAACGCGCCCGGCACGCGGACGACGCGGACTCTGGCCCCGGCCCGTTGCAATTCGCGCCGCGCGGCCCGCAGCATGGCGTCCACGTAGCGGCGATTGTATTCCGAGGCGACGATCGCAAAGGAGGCCCCGTTGGCTTTGGCCGAGGAGCGGGAGAGGCGTTTTAACATGGGAAATTTTCTGCGGTGGGTGCCGGAGGTTCAACGGGTTTTTTCGAGGAGCGCAAACTACTCGTCCCGGCTGATGCCCGCGGTTTTGAGATTATTGCGAATGATAAAAACAGGCACCTCGCGACAGGTGGGAATCACCACCGGACGAGCCAGGCCGGGCTTTACATACGAACGATGGCTCCCCTCCTGGCGCGCGAAGACAAAGCCGGCCTCCAGAAAAACCCGCTCCAGCGCCTTCCAATCAACCGGGGTCAATTTGGGCATGGCCGGTCAGGCGGCGACGGGCGCGGAATGTCGCTCAAAACACACCCAGTCGGGGCTGCGCCAGCGACCTCCGTCATTTTCGTAGCCGGCTTCCTCCAGCACCTCGTCCAAGGTCCCGTGCTCCTGGGCCGTGCGGATGAACAGTTTTACCGCCTCGTCGAGCGCGGCCCGCGCGGCCTCGGGCGTGGCTCCGGCGCTGGCCACATCCAGCGGCATGGCGTGGGCGATGTATTGGCCGCCCTCGCGCCAGATTTGCACCGTGTAATCAACGTCCATAACCCGGAAACGGATACCACGAATTCGGACAGAACAACATGAATAATTCCCGGCGGGCGCGATTTTCCCGGATGCCCTCTTCGTTCGGCTGAATCATGGAGCGTTTTGCGAATGGTGAGAACCCTTTGGCACCTCACAGCAGGTGGCCCATTTTCCGGCGCTTGGTCTCGAGGTAGCGGGCGTTGTGGGGGTTGGCCTTCACGCGGATGGGCACCTGTTCGACGATTTCTAAACCGTAACCCGCAAGGCCGACGAGTTTGCGCGGGTTGTTGGTGAGCAGGCGGATTTTCTTCAGACCGAGGTCGGCGAGGATTTGCGCGCCGAGACCGTATTCGCGGAGGTCCATCGGGAAGCCGAGCTTCTCATTGGCCTGCACGGTGTCGAGGCCCTCCTCCTGCAATTTGTAAGCCTTGATCTTTGCGGGCAGGCCAATGCCGCGCCCCTCCTGCCGCATGTAAACAATCACCCCGCGCCCGGCGGCGGCAATCTGCCGCATGGCCTGGTGCAGTTGCGGGCCGCAGTCACACCGGCGCGAGCCGAACACGTCGCCGGTCAGACATTCACTGTGGACCCGCACCAGCACGCCGGCCCGGCCGGCAACGTCGCCCATCACGAGCGCGAGGTGGCTCTGGCCGTCGAGCCGGGAACGGTAGAGGTGCAGCGTGAATTCCCCGTAATCGGTCGGCAACTGGATGCTCTCGACCCGTTCGATGAGCCGTTCACGGGTGCGCCGGTATTCGATGAGGTCGGCGATGGTGGCGATCTTGAGCCGGTGCTTTTGGGCAAACTTGCGGAGCTGGGGTAGACGGGCCATCGAGCCGTCGTCGTTCATGATTTCACAGATGACGGCAATGGGGCGGCAGCCGGCCAGTTCGGCGAGGTCCACGGCGGCCTCGGTGTGGCCGGCGCGCCGCAACACGCCGCCCGGCTTGGCGCGCAACGGAAACACATGTCCAGGCTGGACGAGATCTTCCGGGAGCGCAGTGGGCCGGGCCATGATGGCGATGGTGCGGGCGCGGTCGGCGGCGCTGATGCCGGTGGTGATGCCCTTCGCGGCGTCCACGCTCACCTGGAAGTCGGTTTTGAAGGTGTCCTGGTTGCGCTTCACCATTTCCTCGATGCCCAGTTGTTTGAGCCGTTCGCCGGTGGTGGGAACGCAGATGAGGCCACGCCCGTGTTTGGCCATGAAGTTGACGGCCTGGGGGGTGACGAACTCGGCCGCCATGATGAGGTCACCCTCGTTTTCGCGGTCGGCGTCATCCACAAGAATGACCATGCGGCCCCGGCGGATGTCGGCGATGACGGCTTCGATGGAGTCGAATGACTGGCGCATAACGCGCCCGCACTCTAGGCGAGGGGGACGGCAAAGCAAAGCGGCGGAAAGGCGGTTCGGTCGCCCTGCGCTCCCGGCTGCGAGGCAGGGCGGCACCCGCCGGGATGCCGTTACGGGGCACGCTCAATTCACCAGTGCAGCCGCGGCGGTAACGGCGGCGAGCGATTGGGCGTGTTGCAGGGCAAGGCGCGCCGCCTCGCGAACTTCGCCGGGGGGAAGGGATTCGACCCATTGGGCGGGCGCGGCGGCCTCGCGGGCGGCCCAGAGGAGAAGCAGGTTTTCCGTGGCAGCCTGGCGGGTTTCGCCCATCGGGAATTGCTCCACCCAGCGGGCGGCCTCGGCGGGTGCGGTCTGCGCCCATTGTTGGACGACGGCAACGGCGGCGCGGTTTTGCAGCGGGCTGTCGGCGAGGGCGGTGCTGACCAGGGCCGCTGCGGCAGCGGGATTTTGCTGCGAGTAAACCTCCGCAAGGTCAGCGAGGAGGCGTTGGCGGAGCGCGACGTCGGCCACGCTGTCCACCCATTGCGCGGCGGTGGCCGCGTCGGCGTCGGCCCATTGGCGGAGGGCGTGAGCGAGGGCGTCGTCGCGTTCGCGGCTCGGTATGAGGCCGGTGACCATTTGCACCGCCGCAAGGCCGTTGGTGCGGGCGATTTCGTAGGCGAAGTCGGCGGTCAACGCGGCGCGCTCCCCGGCATCGGGCAGCGTGTTGACCCACTCAATGGCGTCGGCGGGGTTCTCCTCGGCGCGGGTGTCGGCGATGTCCCGGAGTGCGGCAAAGCGGAGCGGACCGGGAGGCAACTGCTCCGCCCACTGGCTCGCAGCGGCCGGGTCGGTGGCGGCCCAACGGCGCAGCAATTCGGAGCGGAGGCTCGCGGCAGTGGAAGTCGGGTCGTCCAGCAAGTTGTCCAGTTGGGCGGGGATTTCCGAAAGCGGCACCGCAGCGGCGGCCTGGGCGATGGCCGCCAGTTCGGCAGCGTTGTCCCCTTCTTCGGACGAAGCGGAGGGTTCGGAGAAAACTCTCACCCAGCCCGATTCGGACACCGCCGGGGTGTCCGGCAGCGGGCGGGCGCGAACGGTCCAATTTTTGGGAGCGGAATGTGCGACTTTGGCGGGCGCGGGTGGAGTGGAGGGAATTGTCCGCCGGAAGGCCAGGTGCCACCCCAGACCGCCAACGGCGGTGAGGGCGAGGAGAATGGCAACCGGGCGGGCGTTCATGACCAGGGGCTGGGGCGGCGGCTCACGGGACGGCAGCGGCGTTGGAGAAGACGGCGCGGTCGGGTGTGGTGAGGTTGCCGGACGACACGGTAAAGCCCATGTGAATGTTGGGCGCGAGATCGAGCTTGATCCGGTTCATGCGGGTCCAATTGACCCCGTCGGTCGAACGGTAGCCGGAGATGCTGCCACCCTCGCGGGTGAGACGGAGCCAGAGGTTGGCGGGCGGGCCGGTGCGCGGATTGATGAAGCTCGAAGAGATGGAGCCGCCGGTGCGGGTGCGGGTCTGCCAGCGGATGAGGCCGTCGGGCGAGACCCCGAGGAAGACGTAGCGGGAATTGTCGGTGAGCGACTCACGAATCATGATGCCCATGCGGGCGGCGGCATTGGTGGATTGCACGGCGTCCAGGCGGAGCGTGAGCGAGCCGTCGCCGAGGAGGGACTGGCGAACGAATTGGAAGCTGTCGCGAGGCCCGTTGAGCACACCCGCACCGAGGACGTTGTAAGTGTTATTGGTGACGGCCACCTCACCCGGCAGCGGTTTCGCCGCGACCACGAGCGGCTCCCACGGGGCGGGCGTCGTGGTCAGGCGGACAACGGCGGGCACGGAACTTAAAGTCTGGCTGGTCGGGCCATAGACCACACGGGCCAGCACCGGGACGTCGGCATTGATCGCGGGCACACTCCAATCCACCTGATACGGCGCGTTGGTGGCCTGACCGATCCAGTTGGTCCCGGCCCAGAATTCAACGCGGTGGATGGTGTTGCTGTTGGGATTCACGCTGGCGGTCAGGGTGAGCGTCACCGGCGCGGTGTAGGCGGAGCCGCTGGTGGGCGAGGTCAAAGCCACGGTGGGCGCACTGCTTTCGGGTGCAACCACGGTCACGTTGAAGGTGCGGACCACCAGATTGTTCGTGGGTTTGCCGTCGTTCACCGTGACCGTGAGCGTGGCCGTGCCGACGGAAACGGGTGTGAGTTGGAAGGAACCCGCGGTCGCGGGGCTGGCGTAAGTGATGCCCGAAACCGCGACGATGTGGGCCGCGCTTGATACAACGTTGATGTTCAACGTGTCGTTCTCGTTCGCCGCACCACTGGTGATGCCTGCAAGGTTGACGCTGACAGCGGGAGCACCCGCCGTCAGGGTGAGGCTGGCCAGTGCCTCAAGCGTGGGAGGATCGTTGACCGGCGTGACGATGATGCTGACGGTGGCCGGGGCGGAGTTGGTCTGACCGTCGCTCACGCGGAAGGTGAACGAATCGCCGCCGAAGAAGTTGGTGTTCGGACGATAGGTCACGTTCGGCGCGGTGCCGGTCAGCACGCCGTTGGTCGGCGGGGTCAGAATGGTGAATTGCAGGGGCGCGCCCTCTGGGTCGGTCCCGGCCAGGGTGATCGGCAATGCCGTGTCTTCCGCATTGGTCACGCTCTGACTCAAGGCGACGGGCGGCTGGTTGGCACCGGGCAGGATGGTGATGCTGACCGTTGCAGCAGCGGAGTTCACCGTGCCGTCGTTGACCCGGAACGTGAACGAGTCATTGCCGGTGACGTTGTTGTTGGGCGTGTAGGTCAGGTTGGGCGGAGTGCCCGAGAGCGTGCCCAGGGTCGGCTGGGTGAGGAGGGTGTAGGTGAGCGGGTCGCCGTCCACGTCGCTGCCGGTGAGGGTGATGGCCCGGGCCACGTTGCGGTCGGTGGTGACGGACTGGGCAATGGCTACCGGTGCGTCGTTCACCGGCGTGATGCTGATGCTGACGGTGGCCGTCGCGGAATTGGTCAGCCCGTCGTTGACGCGGAAGGTGAAGGAATCAGCACCGTTCGCATTCGGATTGGGCGTGTAAAGGAGGTTGGGCGGCGTGCCGGACAAGGTGCCCTTGGTCGGTTGCGCCACAATCAAGAAAGTAAGCGGGTCGCCGTCCACATCAAAGCCGGCCAGGGTGACCGCGACCGGCGTATCCTCGAGGGTGGTGATGGATTGCGCGAGGGCGACGGGCCGGTCGTTGACGGGAGTCACTGTGATGCTGACGGTGGCCGGGGCGGAGTTGGTTTTGCCGTCACTGACGCGGAAGGTGAACGAGTCGCTGCCAAAGAAGTTGGTGGCGGGCCGGTAGGTGACGTTGGGCGGCGTGCCGGTCAGCGTGCCGTTGGTGGGCGGGGTGACGATGGCAAATGTGAGCGGGTCGTTGTCTGCATCGGAACCGGTCAGCGTGATGGTGCGGGCGACGTCCTCCGGCGTGGTCACGGACTGGGCGAGGGCTTGGGGCGGGTGGTTGACCGCCGGGATGGCAAGGAAGACCTCCTCCGAAAAGACGCTTTCATCGCCCGCCGCGTTGGTGGCGGTGATGGCGAAGTAATAGGTCTGGCCGGCGGGCAGGTTGGAGATGACGGTGCTGGTGGCGGCGGGGCCGACGTTGAAGCGGTTGGGGTAAGTGCGCGAGGCGGTGCCGTAATGCACATAGTAGCCCGCCAGGCCGGGACCGGGGCTGGGATTCCAAGAGAGCGTGACGTTGGCCGCCTGCATTGCGCCCGCCGCGCCCAACCAAGCCGTCAAAGTGAGGAGCCGTCGCCAGCCTGCCGTTGTCCAGTCGCGCATCGAGGTCATGTTCGGAATGAACTCCCCGGGAAAGGCCCCGAGGTTTCGAGCGGCAGGGGGGCAGCGGTTGTGCCATGGGGGCCTTTGGCCAACCGCGCGTGTCGGGATTGCAGACGTGAGAAGTCAGGAAAGCGGCGTCCCACAAGGGGCTGAAGCCGGTCGGGTCAGTTGGCAAAAAAACGCACGCCTGCCACGGAGTCAATTTCGCAGAATTGCATCCAGCGCGGGCGCGGGCGCGGGACAAGACAATGAGTGTCCCGAAGACAGGATGACTCCTTCAGGACCGCGAATGAGCGCGATTACGCAGGCTGAAAATGCGCGGGGAAATGCCCTCTATACAGAGGGGAGCCGTCAGCCGAAAACGGAGCGGCTCAGGTTTCGAGCAGCTTGAGCAGGGCTTCGGTGCGGTTCCGAACGCCGAGTTTTTTGTAGATGTTGCGCAGGTGGGCGCGGATGGTGTCCACGCTCAATCCCATGCGATCGGCGGCCTCCTTGTAGAGAAGCCCCTCCGCCATGCAGTTGAGGACCTCGCGTTCGCGGGCAGTGAGGACCGAGCCGGGCTGGCCGTTGCCAGCCTGGGCGGGAGCGGGAGTGGCGTGGTTGTTGCGTTCGTGGCCGAAGTATTTCACCAGGCGCCGAGCCACGGTGGAACTCAACGGGGCGCCACCCGCATACACTTCCTTGATGGCCTCAATGATCTTGGCCGGAGGGGTATCCTTGAGCAGGTAGCCGGAGGCCCCCGCCGTAAAGGCGGCAAAGGTGCGCTCCTCGTCGGCCACCGCCGTAAGCATGATGATTTCCGTGTTGGGCAAACGGCCCCGCAGCGTGCGGATGGCCGTGATGCCGTCCACGCCCGGCAGTTGAATGTCCATGAGCAGGACATGCGGGGCCTTGAGCGGCAGTTCCTTCATTGCAGTTTCGGCGTCCGCATAGGAGCCAATGCAGGAAAAGCCGCTGGCCCGCTTGAGCAAGCCTTCCAGGCTCAAGCGCACCACGGGCTCGTCGTCCACCACCGCCACGGTGATGGCACTCTCGACTGCTTTGGAGGAAACAGAGGTCACAAGTGCTGATCGAAATTCCGGTCCCACCGGCGCGGCGGCGATACGCATGCCGCCGGCTCCAGCGGAACTCTCCGTTGCGCCGCAACGTCGCAAGAACCATGCCCCCCAAGGGGCCAACGGGGCGGGCTGACGGACAACGGGTTCACGAAGGGGGTTGGTTGCTCGCTACAGGCGCACTTTGGGCCGGGTCGCCGTTTCCGGCAAGGGAAAACCCAACTTTCCCCGCCCGCGTCCGGTCATCCCGCCGCATCCCGGGTCGCGTCCAGCCGGTCCGTTTTTTGGTTCGCGCTCAACAGGATGCGAATTTATGCTGGACGCGCCGATGCCACGAAAACCGCACAATCGCAACCGCCGCCCGACCTCCGACAAGGTGAGCGCCGGCCTGATCATGTTCCGCGTGCGGGACGGGGTCCTGCAGGTGCTGCTGGTGCATCCCGGCGGGCCATTTTGGCAGCACAAGGACAACGGCGCCTGGACCATCCCCAAGGGCGGTATTGAGTCGGGCGAGGAACCTCTCATGGCCGCCCAACGCGAATTCACCGAGGAGACCGGGTTCACGTGTTCCGGCCCGTTCATCCCGCTGCAGGCCATCCGGCAGAAAAGCGGCAAGGTGGTGCATGCCTGGGCGTTTCAGGGCGATTGCGACCCCGCCCGGGTGCGGAGCATCCATTTCGAGATGGAATGGCCGCCCTACTCGGGGCAGAAACGAATGTTCCCGGAAGTGGACCGCGCCGCGTTCTTCGACCTGACCGAGGCACGGCGGAAAATCATTCCGGCGCAGGCCCCGTTTCTGGCTGAACTGGCGCGGGTGCTGCAGCCCGCGCCAGCCAGCGAGCAAAAAAAAGACTGAACAACGAGCCGACCCGGCCCTTGCTCAAGGTTCCCGCCAGGAGAACGCGCGGAGGATGGTGGGACCTAGTTGGGCCAGGGCTTCGTCGTAGTGGAAATTCAGATGGCCGTTCATGGCGACTGACCGGGTGACGCTGGCGCCGGAAAAATCCACCGTGTTGGCAGGATTGCCACCGCCGGACAGCGAGAGGTGCGCGTTGGGCGCGTAGATGGAGCCGCTGAACCCGGCGTTACCGGAAAAGCTGATGCTGGTGTTCGAGGGCAGCCCGTAATAGCTGAAGTTCAGCGGGGAGCTGTTGTTCATGACCCCGCCACCCCCGAGGTCAAAGCTCGTTCCTGACATGTAGATGGTAAGTTTTCCCCCCGGCGCCACCACGATGCTCTCGCCGCCGCTGAGTTTCACGTTGCCGGTAATGTGCAGGGTGACATTCGCCCCGGCGCCCACATAAACGGGACGGGTCAATCCGTTGATGGTGTAGGAGCCGCCGCTGTCAAAGGCATACTGGTAGGTCACGCCGTCAATCTTCTTGTCACGCATCCCGATCGGCGGCGTGAACGGATTCAGGCCGGCGGGTAGCGCGACACTCGGATACTCCATGTTGAAGTCATTGGCGTAGCGGTTGGTCTGGATGCCGGGGCCGGTCCAAGCCAGGTCGCCCACGAGGCCGTTGGCCCCGACGCGATAGGAGCCGGTCGGACCGGTCAACAGGTCGCCCCGAATCTTGGCGTTGCCCACATTGATTATCCCATAAATCGAGGCCACGTCCCCATTGTCCCGGCGCTTCGCCGGGTCATACATGCCGCCGGTGCTGTAGGCCGCGTTCGTGGAAATGAAGCTGTCGGTGCCGAGATTGTTGCCGTTCATGGTAATGTTCATCAGGGCGGCCATGGCCACGCTGAACAGCGGGGCGTTGGTGGTGCGCAGTTCCACGGCGCGGGAGACGGTCGTTTTCAGGGCCGGCACGGTGACGTAGCCGGTGGCGTAAAGGGTTGGCAGCGGCGTGTCAGTGAAGCGCACCACGTAGGCGACGTTGCTGCCCAGTGCGCGCGGGGTGGGGTAGCCGGGCATGAAATAGGAACCGTTGGCCGCCTGCCAGCCGTTGGCGGCGCGGTTAACCAGGGCAGGACTGAACACGCCCTCCGGGTTCAAATGCGCGAGCGCCTCCTCGATCCCCGCCTCCGCGGCGGCCATCGCCGCGTTCCACGCCTGCGCCCGGGCCACCGTGTCGTTTTGGTGTTCCACCAGGCGGAGATAGCCCAGTAACGTCACGGCAATAACGATGCCCACCAGAAGCGTAACCAGCAGCACGCTGCCGGTTTCGCGACGGCGGGAAAGGGAAAGGAGGCGGCGCATGTTCAATTCGAGCGTTGGTTGCGCAAAACGATCTGCGCGGTTTGCACCGTTTCCGTGTTCAAGAGGGCCGTCAGGCCTACCGTGCGGGAGCATTTCCAGCTCATGTCCACGATTTTGGACTGGGCGGGCGTGAGCGCGGGAAAAAAGGCGTTGGTCGGACCGGGTTGCGGCGTGCGCTGCCACAACTGAAAATCCCACAGGTCGCACCCCGCCAACAGCACCCGGTCCGCTGGCGCATCCGAGCGACGCACCACCAGGTTCCGCGAGCTGGCATCCCACGTGTAACGCACCCCATAACCCTCCAGGGCATTGGTCAGCGTCAACGAGCGCGCGGTGGCCGTTTTCTGCCAGGCCACCACGGCGGTGGCTTCGCGGATTTCGCGCGTGATGACATCCGCGCCCAGGCGGCTTTGCTGGTCGAGCGCCGCATAGTTGCCCAAGGCAATGAAGCTGCGCGCGGCAAACAGCACCAGCACGAGCACCACGGCCAGCACCAACGAGCCGATCCCAATGGCAAAGAGCATCTCAAGCAGGGTCATGCCCCGGGCGCGCCGACAAGAAAATGCGGGGCGAAGGTTCATTTGGTGCTCGGCAGGCCGAAAACGTAGTTCTGCAGGCCAAAACGCGCCACCTGCGTGGTCATCTCGCGGGTGCGCACGGTGGGCGACCGCCCGGCATTGGTCCACGTAATGGACACCTGCACGGTCCGAAGATGGTTGAGGTAGGAGGGAGTTCCCAACTGGGTGGGCGTCCGCACCTCGATGCGGCCATGATAAGTCACGCCCAGCGGCGCGAAGTGCTCCGTGAACACGGGCCGCACGTAGTTCGCGTCGTTCAACTGGTCCCAGGTATGGAGGCGCAAAGTTTCCATGCGCTGCATCAGGATTTGCGTGGCCCGCAGGTTTTCCCGCGCATTCTGAATCACGGCAAAGCTGGCCGCGAAGCCCAGATACAGTGTGACAAACAGCGCCACCCCAATGCCCACCGCCACCATCACCTCGGCCAAGGTGTAGGCGCGGACGTCCCGGCTACGAATTGTGCTGTCCAGCTTCATGACACGACAGGCTTCCGGCGGGGCGGTCTGAGGCTGCCCGGCGCCCGGTTTCGGGCAAATGATCGCGTGGCGCAGGCTGCGGCCCGCTCCCTTTGGGCTTTGCCGCCGCCCCGCTTTGCCCTACACCGTTTCCAGCATGAGCGATACCATGAGCCGTCCGTCGGTGCCGATATGGCCCTTTTTTTTGGGCAACGCCCTCCTGCTCGCCGCCGCCGCCCTGGTGCATTACGAGAGCCGCCCCCCGTTGAGTGGCACCGCGCTGGCCCTGATTTGCGGCTGTGTGGCCCTGGGTGCCGTGCTCGGCATCCTGCCGTTTCTGCTCGCCCACCGCGTCGAACTGCGCCGCGCGGAAAGCGAAACCCTGACCCACGCCATCGCCCGCATCCAGAACCTCGAGGAGATCGCCCGGCAAATCTCGCTCGCCACCGGCCAGTGGCAGACCGTCCAGGAATACGCCAACAAGGCCGCCGCCGCCGCCGCCGAGATTGGCGACCGCATGACCCGCGAGGCCAAGGCCTTCGCGGAGTTCATGCGCCAGGCGAACGACTCCGAGAAGGCCACTCTCCGCCTGGAAGTGGAAAAACTTCGGCGCGCGGAGAAT
>JBKBTZ010000227.1:0-3455 GCA_046290825.1 Limisphaerales bacterium | reverse complement strand
TTGGCGGGATGCGCCGTGAGGAACGGCGGCGCGGGCGGCGCCGGGCCGCCCGTGGTGCGGAGGCGGTAAAACAGATGCGGGACGGGCGGGAGCGGATTGGTCAGCCGGAAGGCCCCCGCCGGGTCGAAATTGTCCGCAAGCACCTCACTCCACTCCGTCATGGGCGCGTCGAGTTCGGCGGAGGCGAGCAGGTCGAATGCAGCGTTGGGCGGGCCGTTGGTGCCGTGCATCACCAGCCCTTCGGGCGCGAGTTGCATGCCCGTGAACACGGGCGCGGTCGGCGGCGGGGGCGTGCCGCCGGCGGGAGCCACCTCTGCCCACGTGGTGGCGACGCGCAATTCATCCACGCTGACCGACGTGCCGCCATACAGGTAGCAGCGACCAATGCCGGTGCTGTCGTTGCCATCGCTGCCGGTGGTGAAGCTGAGGGCCGGCGCGGGTTCGCTGCCGCCCGCCAGCGGGTTGACCCAAAGCGCCACGCCGTCGTTGTTCGACCCGGAAATAAATTGATACCGCATCACGAGGAAGTGCGTCTGCCCGACCGCCAACGGGGCAGAATGCCAGGTGGTTCCGGCGCGAAGTTTCGAGAGGCCGACCTCGACGTTGCCGCCGTTGAGGCGCAGCCAAACATCGGCGTAATACGACGAGGCGGACCCGGCACGCAGCAGGCCGGTCACCACCTTGCCGGTGCCGTCCAGTCCGGTGGTGGCATTCACGCGCAGCAGGAAGGAGTAATAAACGGCGCCGGTTGCGACGCCTGCGCTGAACTGGTTGAACGTGCCGGCGCTGGAGGCAGTGGTCAGCGTGACCTTGTTCCCGGCGGAGGACGGCAGGCCGTGCGCCGCACCGTCAAGACTGCCGGTTTCGACGGTGACACCGCTGTTGGAACCGCTCCAACCGTCGGCGGAACCGACGGTGCCAAGGTTGCCCGCCGAATACGGGAAGGGGGCGGTGAACAGGGAAGCCGCAGACGCGGAAATCGCAAATGCGGCCAGCAGCACAACCGGCAGAACCAGGCGATGTTTCATGAGGGTGGCACCTCCACTTTCGTTTCCTCGGCACGCGCGAATTTGCGCCGCCAACGCGGGTAGTCTTTCTCCAGCAAGTCAGCGGGCGCGTCGGTGTAGTAGGCGTAGCCGACACGACGTTCGGTCTCGATTTCGTCGTAGCGGTAATGCGGCACCCGGTCGCGGCCCACGAACAGGGGCCGGTTGGTGCCCAATTCGTAAAAACGCGCCCAAAGCGGTCCGGCTGCCGGATCCTCGACAACGCGGCGGTCGCGCTGGCCGGCGGCGTTGGTGAAAGTCTCGATCCGGATGCCCCGGATCGCCGATTCCCGAAACCACGCCACGGCGCTTTCAATGGCGTTGCTCACCGCAGGCGTCGTCGGCTCGAGGCTCATCAGGAAGCGGACGATGCCGACGCTTTCCGCACCCGAGAGGGAGGCCGGCTCGAAGTTGCGGGCAGGCGCGGGGGCCAGCGTGCGCGCGTCGTGCTGGGCGCACCACACGGTCAGGCGGTCGTTCTGCCGGACCTGGGTGCGGAGAATGCATTCGACGCCCCGGGCCACAGCGGCGGCGGCGCGGGCTCGACGTTCCGCATCCACAAACACGAAGGGCGGTCCACCATTGGCCGTGTCGCGCAAGAGGTTCAGGACGTTGACCATCGCCCCGTCATTGTAAGTGATGTGGGAATAATAACCGTTCCGGAGCGGATAATACTGCGGCCAGCCACCGTTCGGGTATTGCGCAGCCAGAAGATAGTCGAGGCCCCGGTTGAAGGCGGCGCGCGCAGCGTCGTGGCCCGTGGCATGGGCCACGCGGGCGAGGAAGCGCAGCGGCGTGGTGGTGGCCTGGTTGTCTATCGTGTTGGCGTTGGGACTGGTGGCGGAGAGTTGCTCGTTGCTGGCGGACGGCATGGCCAGATTCAGATTCTTCGGCCAGCCGCCCTGCGGCGATTGGTAGCCCATGACGTTGCTCGCGATCGTCAGTGCCTCGGGGGTGGCATACCAGGCGGCAGGCCGCTGCAGCAGCGCCGGACTCCAGCGCGGCAAGGGCGCGTTGGTCGGCTGTGCAAGGGCCAGGCTGGCGGTCATTCCCACGACCAGAACCCCGCCAACCCGCGAATTGGAACGAAGGCGAATCATGGCTGGCGCAATCGAAAAAAAACGGCCTCGCCCGGGACCGGAATCATGAATTCCTCCTCCTCTTGCACCGGATGATGGAGGTGGATTTCCTGCCACCCGAAGAAATTGGTGGTGGCCTCCACTGCGAGGGGAACGTCCGCCGTCAACCCGGCGGCCCGGACGCGGAGCATCTTCGCGCCCAAAACCATTTCGGGGCTTGCGGCCGCAAAGGACAGCGGTGCGGTGTGTGCCGGTCGTTCAAAGGCGCCGACATCCGGTGCCAGGCCGAACACCGGCCCGGCTGCCGGTGGCGGCAGAATCCCGCCCCGGTCAATCCACTGGCTGCCCGCCGCCAGCCGGGCCAGGCCGTTGGTGGGCAGGCTGTAGTCCGGGTTGCGCGGGGCGATTGCCAGGGCGAAATCGAGACTCACAAAATCCGCCGCGGTGGCGGGCGCGATCTGCCACGAGTTGGAAATCTGAAGGGAGGTGGCAATGATCCAGTTGGTGCCGCCGAGGCCGAGGAAGGAAAGGTTGTTGCGGAAGTCATGGTTCCCGTTCACGGGCTGATCGTAGAAACTGAAATTCCAGCGCCCGTTCCGAAATCCGGTGTTGTGCCAGAGCGTGTGCGCGCCGACCCCGTTGTTGTGGTCGAAGCCCTTGCTGGTGTTGTCGAAGGCGAGGGAGCGGACGACGGTGTGACGGCCTGTGGTGCCCGCGCCGCCGAGCTTGAAGCCGTTGCCATTGCCCTTCCACGTGCCGGCGTAGTTCCAGAGGTTCGAGCCGTTGGCGAAGGACCAGCAATTCGAGATCAACACGCTTTCGTTGTTCTGGTAGAAGTCCCAGCCGTCGTCCGCGTTGTTCCACGCGCGACAACCGATGAAGACGTTGCCCGGACCGCAGCCGGCCTTGGCTCCGAAGCCGTCGCCGTTGTTGCCGTCGCCGCTCTTCTCGTAGTTGCGGAAGGAGTCGCAGTTGAGGATGAGGGCGTTGGTCGCCTTGACGGTGGTGCTGCCCAGAATGATGCCGTCGTTGTCGCAGTCGTGGACCACGCAGCCTTCGATGATGTTGCCCGTGCCGCCGACGAAGATGCCGCTGTCGGGCGCGTTGCGGATGGTCAGGCCGCGCGCGTGCCAGTAGTTCCGCCGCAGGTCCAGCGCCTTGTCGGACGACTCAGGCATGGTGGCGAAATCGAAAATGGGCGTCTCGCCGGGCCAAGCCCACAGTTTGATGGGGTTGCCGGGTGCCCCGACCTTGCTGCTCCCGGGAGCGATGCGGGAGTTGAGCGCATACACCCCGCCGCGCACCCAGATCGTGTCGCCGGGAGCCAGCG
>JBKBTZ010000226.1:0-3501 GCA_046290825.1 Limisphaerales bacterium | reverse complement strand
GCGCCGATGCCGATCATGCACACGATGTTTCAATCCGCGCCCGGTCTTACGACCGGGCGATACCAGGGCGATGACCATCTGGTGAGCGTGCCGGCCGCGTTTCAATCCGCGCCCGGTCTTACGACCGGGCGATACGTCAACGGCTGAGACTGCAACTGACACTGACCATTGTTTCAATCCGCGCCCGGTCTTACGACCGGGCGATACATGGCCGCGCACGCTCATCCACGAGCCGACGCGCGTTTCAATCCGCGCCCGGTCTTACGACCGGGCGATACGTCAAGGGGCTGGCCTGCGCGCCACCGCTACTGGCGTTTCAATCCGCGCCCGGTCTTACGACCGGGCGATACCTTCAGGATCACGGTAGGCATCAAGGCGGCGATCGTTTCAATCCGCGCCCGGTCTTACGACCGGGCGATACGCGGATTTTCTTCACGTACTTGATGGCGATCATGAAGTTTCAATCCGCGCCCGGTCTTACGACCGGGCGATACTTGATGAAGTACATGAGCAAAGTCGGGGGCAAACATGTTTCAATCCGCGCCCGGTCTTACGACCGGGCGATACGCAAAAATTGCGCTCACCGGGCGCGTCATCGGCAAGTTTCAATCCGCGCCCGGTCTTACGACCGGGCGATACCGTTGCTTCCCGAGTGTTTGCGGGATGATTGGAAGTTTCAATCCGCGCCCGGTCTTACGACCGGGCGATACGCGATATAAGATGAAAGCGCCGACCAATCCATGCTGTTTCAATCCGCGCCCGGTCTTACGACCGGGCGATACCGCCGACTTGCGACCGCAGTGTGAGAGCACTATCGTTTCAATCCGCGCCCGGTCTTACGACCGGGCGATACGAGCCGCTGCCGCTGGAGTGGCGCACGCACCACCTGTTTCAATCCGCGCCCGGTCTTACGACCGGGCGATACGTCCTTGTCGGTGGGGCCGTCGCGGTACTGAAGCGTGTTTCAATCCGCGCCCGGTCTTACGACCGGGCGATACGGTGTCTTCATCAAGCTCAGTAATTCCGGTAACTAGTTTCAATCCGCGCCCGGTCTTACGACCGGGCGATACTCCTCCCGTGCCTTGATCGCCATCCCACCTCGGGATGTTTCAATCCGCGCCCGGTCTTACGACCGGGCGATACGTCGAACGTTTGAGTGATGACGGCGGGGCAATACGTTTCAATCCGCGCCCGGTCTTACGACCGGGCGATACTATGTGCCTGTCGCAAATCCGAAGAAGCGTGGAAGTTTCAATCCGCGCCCGGTCTTACGACCGGGCGATACCCGAAGCCGACACCCCGGCGGGCAAGGCCACCTTGTTTCAATCCGCGCCCGGTCTTACGACCGGGCGATACCCGACGACCCGGGCCAGCGCCCCGCCACCAAGAGCGTTTCAATCCGCGCCCGGTCTTACGACCGGGCGATACCTGGTGACGGCGGTCAACCTCTCCGCCGCGACCGTGTTTCAATCCGCGCCCGGTCTTACGACCGGGCGATACGCGCGCCCCAGCCGAAGGTCAGCGCCTCAAGCAGTTTCAATCCGCGCCCGGTCTTACGACCGGGCGATACGTCAGTCACAGAGCCGCTTGTGGTGCTGCTGGTGTTTCAATCCGCTCCTGTTCTTACGCCCGGGCGATACAGTAGGTGGCGAACATGTCGTTCGTGCCTACAGGGGTTTCAATCCGCGCCCGGTCTTACGACCGGGCGATACCAGAGCGCGGGCGACCCTCTCGACGGAGAAGCCGTTTCAATCCGCGCCCGGTCTTACGACCGGGCGATACGGTCAGGCAGCAGGCGTCACCCGGCAAGCTCGATGTTTCAATCCGCGCCCGGTCTTACGACCGGGCGATACCTGTCGGCGCTGTTGGCGCACGACGCCCAGCCCGAGTTTCAATCCGCGCCCGGTCTTACGACCGGGCGATACCTCGATGCCGATTCGCTACGTGCTGTGCGACGAAGTTGTTTCAATCCGCGCCCGGTCTTACGACCGGGCGATACGCGCGGTAGCCGGCGCCGAACGAGTTGAACACGGTGTTTCAATCCGCGCCCGGTCTTACGACCGGGCGATACTCCTCAACCCGATGAAATACCCGGCTGCGAACACGAGGTTTCAATCCGCGCCCGGTCTTACGACCGGGCGATACCGGGCGCAAGCCAGGACAGCAGCAGCCAGCGCAAGTTTCAATCCGCGCCCGGTCTTACGACCGGGCGATACTTGGGTGGCTTGTTTCTTGGGTCGGGGCGTTCCAAGTGTTTCAATCCGCGCCCGGTCTTACGACCGGGCGATACCGCCATCGCCTGCTCAAGCTCACGGCCTGTCAACTGTTTCAATCCGCGCCCGGTCTTACGACCGGGCGATACGCCGCCCTTGGCGGGCCGGTTGGTCTGATAGCGTTGTTTCAATCCGCGCCCGGTCTTACGACCGGGCGATACGGCGGCCCGGCAAGCTGATGGTGGCGAAGTCGTTCGTTTCAATCCGCGCCCGGTCTTACGACCGGGCGATACTAGTGTGGACGCCTACAAACGTCTTGCGCAGATTGTTTCAATCCGCGCCCGGTCTTACGACCGGGCGATACAACGGTCGGCATGGTCAAACTCCTTGCAGTTGTTTGTTTCAATCCGCGCCCGGTCTTACGACCGGGCGATACAGCGTGTACCACCGGCCTTGGGCCATGTAGCTAATCGTTTCAATCCGCGCCCGGTCTTACGACCGGGCGATACCGAAATCGGGTCACTCACGGCGCCCCTCCTTGATGTTTCAATCCGCGCCCGGTCTTACGACCGGGCGATACGCGATCCAGGCCGGCCGTTGCCCGTGCGCACGATGGTTTCAATCCGCGCCCGGTCTTACGACCGGGCGATACAAATTGCCGCCGCCTACGAGGCCGCCACCGGCAAGTTTCAATCCGCGCCCGGTCTTACGACCGGGCGATACCCGGTCATACCTTGACGGTAAAAAGCCTGTATTCGTTTCAATCCGCGCCCGGTCTTACGACCGGGCGATACTTGAGTCATGTTTTGTGTCATCATGTGCGACATGGTGTTTCAATCCGCGCCCGGTCTTACGACCGGGCGATACGCGATGTGGTCGTGACCTTCGCTGACGAGCAGCAGGTTTCAATCCGCGCCCGGTCTTACGACCGGGCGATACGCGCAGCGGAGGAGATCGATGAGTGAGGTGTGGCTGTTTCAATCCGCGCCCGGTCTTACGACCGGGCGATACGCCATGCGCTCGATGTAGGAATAGCCAACCTTGGCGTTTCAATCCGCGCCCGGTCTTACGACCGGGCGATACACGGTGAACCGCGGCGCGATCCAGTACCGCGGCATGTTTCAATCCGCGCCCGGTCTTACGACCGGGCGATACTGCGTTGCTCTGGGTCGCCAAGGTTGGCTATTCCGTTTCAATCCGCGCCCGGTCTTACGACCGGGCGATACCTTGCCGTTACCGTCCGTAACCCAGGCATAGGCAGTTTCAATCCGCGCCCGGTCTTACGACC
>JBKBTZ010000225.1:0-3559 GCA_046290825.1 Limisphaerales bacterium | reverse complement strand
GTGTTGGATTTACGGTCCGCGCTCGTTCGGCTTCAGTGCTCGTTTCTCTTGGTTCGTAAGTCAAAATCCGCCGGAACGGCGTCGCTCCGGCGTGAAAGACGATTGCCGTGGTTCAGGGCCAATAGAACCAAACCACCCCTGACCCCTCCCTGGAGGGGAACAGGGACACGCGCTCCAATTGTAAATCGCAAATCGCCAATCATAAATCCCTACGCCGTCCTCCGGTGATACCACCACCACTCGAACAGCAGCACAACGAGCACGGCAATGGCGAGCCAGCGCCAGAGTTCCGTGTTTGCGGGCTTCGCCTTGCTGGCGGTGACCTTGCTGTATCGGCCCAGCGTCAGTTCCTCGCGTGGGAGGATGTTGCTCTCGTTCGCATCGAGCAGATTGACGCAGAACGTGGTTTCGTTCGTCCCGGCGCGGAGCCGATAGACGCCGCGCCGGGCGGTGTCGCCAAAGACCAGTTCGGTGGCGTTGGGATCGGTCTCCAGCGCGCGCGTCTTGCCGTCGGGCAACTGAACCTCGGCCTTGGTCACCGGCGCCGGGAGCGGGAGGCGGAACGGGCTGCCGGCCTTGACAAGCAGTTGCGCGTTGCGGGCGCTGGCGGGGTTCAGCCACTCGGCAGCGTTGGCGATGAAGATGGGGAACGACACGCGCAGCGGCCAGTTGCTGTCGAGCACGTCGAAGCCGACCCACACGATGCGCTGCCGGCCAAGTTCGCCCGCGACGAGCAGCGAACCTTGCGGCGCTTCGAGCAGCGACACCGCCCAGCTCGGGGCTTTCACGAAGGCGCTCTCCTTCACGGCCACGGTGTCGAACGGCGCGTAGCGCAGCAGCGGATGCGACGTGCGCCAATCCACGAGCGCCGGCGCTTCGACGCGCCCGACGCCGTCGAACCAGTTCGTAGCGGTAACGCGGAACGCGAGGATGTTCGCAGCGGGCCAGACCGTGGGCGTGACGCCGTCGAGCACGACGAAATCAAACACGTCCGCCTTGTCGGTGGAATCGGTGGCGGTGGCGAGCGAGAGGTTCGGCACGGCGCGCAGGGCCTTTTCCAGAAAGCGGTTGCCGCGCGTGACAAGCAGCACTTTCACCGGTTGCGGCAGAAGGCTGAACACGTTCGCCTCGTTGTCGGCGGCGAGATCGTCTTTGGCGGTGAGACGGAGGGTGAACACGCCGTTGCTCGGCTGCGGCGTGGTAAAGACCTGCGGCACGACCTGCCCCGGCTCCAGCGTGAGGGAACGGGCGTCCAGCACGCGGCCCTCGAAGAGCAGTTCCACCTCGGTGGTGATGCCGTTTGACGCGAAGCTCGCGACGCTGGTGTAGAGGGCGCGCAGGCGCGGGTCGTCGGGATGCGGGCGGGAATCGAGCGCGGTGATGCCGACGTTTTCTGAGCGCACGCCGACCTTGTGATACACGAGCGGGAGCGCCTTGTTCTCAAACTCGGCGAGATCGGGCACCGCGCCATCGCTGAACAGGTGGATTTCGGCGACGGCTTCCTCGGCCTCGCCGCGCTTCTCGAAGGTGAACGCGGCGGCGGTCTTGATGGCGTCGGCCAGGCGCGTGGGCGAATCCGTCGGCTCACAGCTTGTGATGGCGCGGCGGAGCGTGGCCTTGTCGCTGGTGGGCGATTGTTTGACAACGGTGCTGCCGCCGGCGAGCAGGACCATCATGCGTTCCTCGGGTTTGAGGGCGTCCACGAGCTTGAGCGCCTGGGCGCGCGCCTGCTCGAAGCGCGAGGGCGCCACATCCGTGGCCTGCATCGAGGCGGAGGCGTCGAGGATGACGACGCGCAGTTCGCTGCTTTTGGCCTTGCCGAGGAAGAAGGGCCGCGCGAGGGCGAACACGGCGAGCGCCAGCAGCAGGAGCTGGAGGAGCATGAGCCAGTTGTTGCGCAGCTTCTGGAACGGCGCGTTGGCCTGGGTTTCGGCGAGGAACTTCTGCCAGAGCAGCGTTGAGGAGACGAGCCGCACCTGCCGCTTGCGCTTGAGCAGGTAGAACACCACCACCACGGGCAGCGCGAGCGCGAACCAGAAGGCAAGCGGGGCGAGGAAACTCATGATGAACGCGGGGCGCGGAGCGCGGAGCGCGGAACGCTGGCGGTTCGAGCGCCATCCCGGGATTCGGCGGCGGTTCGGCGGGCGGTGCGAATGGAGGCAACCGCTATCGCGGTCAACTCGCCGGCTTCCTTGATCATGGGCTGCGCCGCCTCCGACGGGAGACGACTTGAAGCTTCCAGCAGATCCATCCACAGCGCGGATTCGTCCGCTTCCTCCTCAACGATGCTCATCTTGTTGATGAAGTCGGCGGAGGATTTGGCGCGGGTGGCCGAGCGATAGTTGGCAGCCACGGAAGTTCCGGAGCGCAGCAATTGTTTTCCCAGAACTTCACTGACCATGTCCCGCGGCAGGTCCTCGACCAACCTGATGACATCCAACGCAAACTTCCTCGTCCGTTGCTTCAAGTTCTCATGCTTCATGGCTCGTGGTCGGTTGTGGGATTGCGGTTCCGCGCTCCGCGCTCCCTGTTTCGCGTTTATTAAATTCCTTCGTCTTCCGGCGTTGGCGCCAGGACATTCATACCGGGCAGGCGTGGCCCAGTTTGAAAGCGCGGGGCGGGCGATGAAAGGAGCATTTTGGGCGGCGCGCGGGGCGGGCCGGGATTGCGCTTGGCCCCCGGGCCGTTGCCGCCGTATAACGCGGCCATGATACCGACCTTGCTGGGGAACGGCGGCCCGATGATGTGGCTGCTGCTGGTGCTCTGCGGCGTGGCCATCGCGGTGTTCATCGAGCGGGCACTCTACTGTCACCGCGCGAAGATCAACGCGACGGAGTTCCTCAGCGGCGTGCGCACGGTCCTCAAGCGCGACAACGTGGTCGAGGCGCTGGCCATTTGCGACGCCACGCCCGGGCCGGTGGCGCGGCTGGTGCGGACGGCCATCACCCAGCGCGAGCGCGGCCGCGAGGGGTTGCGGGAGGTGATCGAGGACGTGGGGCGCGTCGAGGTGCCGCGGCTGGAGGCGAAGTTGAGCCTGCTGGCCACCATCGCGCAGATCGCGCCGCTGCTCGGGCTGCTCGGCACGGTGCTGGGCTTCATCCAGATGTTCATGCAATTGCAGGAGGCCGGGCTTTACGCGCACGTCGGCCAGATGGCGAAGGGCATCTGGCAGGGGCTCATCAGCGCGGCCGCCGGCATCGCGGTGGCGATCCCCACCCACGCGGCCTACAACTATCTCGTCAGCCGCATCAACCACATCGTCCTCGACATGGAACGCGCCGGGACGGAGATCGTGAACATCCTCACCGAGCCGCCCGCCGGCCGGAATTGAACCGCCCGCCCGCGAACGCCCGCCGCCATGAAATTCACCCGTCACGCCCGCCCGACCCGCGCCTCGCTCGAGGCGGCGCCGTGGGTGGCGGTGATGTTCCTGCTGGTGATGTTCCTCCTGCTCGTTCGGTTTTGGTATCTGAGCAATGCGGTACGACGTAGATTCGGCCTGCGGCCGGTGCCAGTGTCCCGACCGTATCCGATGCAGGACCCGCTGTCACTGCGAAGC
>JBKBTZ010000224.1:0-3564 GCA_046290825.1 Limisphaerales bacterium | reverse complement strand
TGTCCCCGGCCAACTCCGTCATTCGGGTTCAACGGCTCGGCGCAGGTTGGCTGGGAAAGCGGCGGCGGGGCCGCCGCAGTCCAAAGGGCTTTGCCGTTTCGTGGCGTGATTTGGGATTTCTCCGGCTGCGGGTCCAGTTGCGGCATTGCGCGGGGCGGGGCGGTGGGGTATTTACTGCGCGCCCGAACGGGCGCTGAATTCGTCATGAACAAGAACGCAAAGATTTACCTGATTACCTCGGTGGTGCTGTTGCTGGTGGGCCTGGTGGCGGCGCTGACCAGTCTGACGGACAAGTTGCCCGTGCTGTTCGTGCCGTTCCCGGTGGGAGCGGTGTTTTTCGGGCTGTTCCTGGTGTCCGCGTTTCTGGGCAAGGAGGCCGAGCAGTTCGCCAAAGAGCAGCAGGAGAAGGCGCGGGCCGCCGGATTGGATTCCCACTGAGCAAACCGGTTTTTGCAGGCCGCGCGGCGGAGACGCCGCGCGGCTTTTTTTATTGGCAGCGGCACGCCTGCCAACGCGGGGTCTATGGAAGGGGCGGCGGTTCGGAGGCGACCAGCCGGAAATAGCGTTGCGGCGGCCCCGCCGGGGCAAACAGCACGACGGGCGTTGGGGCGGGGAAGGTTCCGAGGTCGCCCAAGGGTTGCCAGGTTCCGGCCCGCAGGTCGTCGCGGTATTCGAGCTGGTAACGGTGCTCCGCCTCGGCTTGGAAACGCAACTGGGCGAACGCGCCAACGGCGCCGACAATTTCGAGGCGGGGCGGCACGAGGTAGCTGATGTGGAGCTGGGGGGCGTTCGGCGGGTCCTCGCGCGAGCCGAAGCGCCGGGCGGTGAAGCGCACGCCTTCGTCCGCGCAGAGCAGCATCCAGCCGAAGTTCTGGGCGGGCTGGCGCAACCAGAGGTCCACGTCGGCAGCGAGTTCAGGCGTGGGGCCGAAGGTGTAGGGCGAGTTGCCGATGTCGGCGATGAAGGTGGAGGCGCTGTCGAATACGACGAAATCCACGCCCGGCTGGCCGCCGGGGACGGTCCAGTGGTTGGTGGGATGAAAGGCCGAATTCCACGTCACCTCGCCGGGCGTGGCGGGCTGGCCCTGGCCGATGGCCTGGGGGGTGTTGGTCTTGGTGCCCTCGCCCCACGGGCGCAGCATCCGGTGCAGGCCGAAGGAAACGCTGGGCGTGGGTTCGCCGGTGGCGGGCTGGCCGGTGACTTCAAGGACGACGACGGCGGAGAGAATGACGGCGTTGGTGGGCAGGACGGCGGCGGGATCGAAACGGAAGAGGCCGCGGTTGCGGGGGCCGTTCTGCGTGGTGCCTGCGTTGACCCAGCGGTGGCCGCCGCTGTTGTTGGTGGGGGCGACTTCAATGAGCGCGGCGTCGGCGACGGGAACGAGGGTGACGTTCACGGCGGCGGCGGGTAGGGCGAGCAGCAGGGTGAGGAGGAACATCCAACATCCAACCCTCGACCTCGAACATCCAATCCGACGGGTGCGCCCAGACAGGGGTCCGTTTCCAAGCGGAAGTTTTTCCGGGAACAGCACGTTGAACCTCGGGCTTCGGATTTCGGGCTTCGGAAATGGCATCACAACACGCCCACTTCGCCGCGAATCTGGACGCCGTCCACGCTGGAGGTGCCGCCGGTGAGGAGGTTTTCCCCCGGGTTCGCGTAGCCGGGGATGATGCGGTTCAACTGCGCCTGCGTGGCCCCGAGGTGTTTGCGGATGATTTCGCCGAGCACGGAGCGGTAATCGCAGGACCGGCGGAGGTAGCCGGCGGCCACACCGGTGTTGGCGGCGAACATGGTGCCGCAGGTGGCCAGGTCGGTGGTGCGCGGCCCGGGGATCCACGGGATGGCGTCGCTGGTGTGACAGCCGAAGACGCCCGAGGCGTCCGGCGCGGCCTTGGCGTAACCCTTGACGGCCCCGCCGGCGAGGAACATCAGGCCGGCCTCGGCGTGGTCGGTGCCGATGTCGCTGTTTTGCACGGAGGTGCGGCCAAATTCGGAGAGTGTCACGACCACCACGTCGTCCCACGTGGCCTTGTCGCCGTAGTTCTGGAAATACTTGCGGAGCGCGTAGAGGGACCAGCCGATGACGCGCTGGAGGTTCGCGTGGACGCCGGTGACGCCGCCCTGGGCGTTGTGAGTGTCGAAGCCACCGATTTCGGTGCCGGCGATGAGGGCGTCGGTGTGGTTGAGAATCATTGCGGCAGCCTTGAGGTTGCCGAAGAAGCTGTGATGGCTGCTGGAGACGACGCGCTTGTTGTCGTCCACGGTGGTGCTGTTGCGCCGGTAACCACCGTTCTTGTCGTTGGTGGTGGGAAACAGGAAGTAGCCCTTGGCGGCGCTCGACCCGGCGATGTTGGTGGGCTGCCAGTCGGTGTCGCCATCGGTTTTTACGTCATCCTGAAATATGTTGCCGGCCTCGGTGAAGTTGAGCTGCGAGAAGATGCCGAGGGTGTTGGCCATGTTCTCGTATTGCAGGTCGAGAAACTCGCGGTTGCGCTTGCCGGCGTAGGGGTGCGAGTTGCCCGCGACGATGGCGGCGAGGGCCTTGGCGTCGCCGGACGGGGTGGGCACGCCGAGCAGGTCGTAGCGGTTGGGGTCGGTGAGGTTGGTCATGGCCGCGCCGGAGCCGCGCAGGATGAGCGGAAGGGCGGACTGGATGGAAACGCCGGTGATGGGCGCGGTGTTCGCGAGGCCGGATTCGAGGATGGCACGGTAGAAAATGCCGTCCTTGGAGAGATTGTTGTTGGGGTTGCCGTTCTCCCAGTAGTTCTGCGAGTCGAAGTGCGACCGGGATTGGCGCGGGTAGGCGACGCGATGGATGAGGGCGAGGTCGCCGGCGTTATAGACGGGCGCGAGGAACTTGAGCGAGGGATGCAGCGCGGCGAAGCCGTTGCCGAGGGTGAGGGCGGAATTGTAAGCGTAGGTGGCGTGCGTTGAGCTGCGCGTCGTGCCGGCGGCGTCGAGGAATTGCGTGGCGTCAAACGCGGGGCCGACCGCGTTGTAATTGATGCCCGCGTCGGTGGGGATGCCAATGCCGCCGTTGGTGGGGCGGTTGACGAAATACTGCGGGTCGCCGACGGGGATGACGGAGTTGAGCGCGTCGTTGGCCCCGCGGAGCCAGATGAAGAGGATTTTTTTGACGCGGCCATTGGCGCCCGGAATGCCAATGCTGCCCTCGGCGAGGGCGCGTTTCATCACGAAGGGGATGTCCGTGAGGGTGGCCAGCGCGACGGCGAGGCTGGTCTTGAACGACTGGTCGAGGAAGCGCCGCCGGGTGAGAATCTGGGGGTGCGACATGGTTATTGGTCCTGGAAACGGGGTTGGGTCATCAGCATGGCGACCATGCCGCGGACGCGGGTGTCGTAGTTGGCGGAGGTGTGCGCGAGGGTGACGAAGGGCGTGGTGTTCGGCGAGCTGTCCGCGCTGCCGTCGTTGAGGAAGTTGACGGCCGCCAGGCGCAGGGGTCCGAGGTTTCCCGCGCCCTCGGCGGGAAACAGGATGGACAGGAAGTAATCCGCGACTGCGCCGGCGTTGTTCCAACTACCGGAGGGCAGCTTCTTCTTCAAC
>JBKBTZ010000223.1:0-3565 GCA_046290825.1 Limisphaerales bacterium | reverse complement strand
AACCGCCCCGGGCACGGGCAGCCCGGTTGCCCGCCCGCCGGGCGGGGGCTATGCGGCGGCATCCACCCCCCGGAAGGCGGCGCACTCATGACGACCCTCGACATCCTCGGCATCGGCAACGCCATCGTGGACGTGCTGGTGACCAAAACCCTCCGCGCCGCGCGGCAGATGAACGCGCGGTGTGTGACCGCCTCGGGCGGCGTCACCTGCAACCGCGCCCTGCGCGCCCAACTCGCTGCCGGCTGTCAGCAGCAGGGCCTCACCCTCCGTCTCGCGGCCCCCGCGCTTTGCACCGACAACGCCGCGATGGTCGGCCTGCTGGCCGAACGCCTGCTCGCCCTCGGTGTCGCGCCCACCGACCTCGACGCCGAAATCGCGCCCAACTGGTCGCTGGCGGATGCACGGTAGCGGCGTCCTCCCGCAAAACACTTGTCCGGCGGCGGGGGAACCGGCGGGCTGCCGGACTCGTTCCGGTTTTCCCTTCGCAGTTTCCCCGACGCATCGGACCGAACGCCGACCGGGCGCAAACGCAATGGCCGCCACGGCCCGCCAGAAAAAATCCGTGCGCCCGCCGGGCGTCCGGTGGTAATGATGGCCCGTCAACCAAGCGACCCGAGCCATGATGGACACCACGAAGATCAGCGAAATCCTCGCCCTCAAGGGCGGCACGGTCTGGCACATCAGCCCCAACGCGACGGTGTTCGACGCCGTGCAGATGATGGCCGAGAAAAACGTGGGGGCACTGGCGGTGGTGGAGAACGGGCGATTGGTGGGAATGGTCTCGGAACGCGACTACACCCGCAAAGTCATCCTTCACGGCAAGGCCTCGAAAACCACGCCGGTGCGGGAGATTCTCAGCGGCCAGGTGATTTCGGTGACGCCCGACCACACCGTCGAGGCCTGCCTGCGACTCATGACCGAGCACCGCATCCGCCACCTGCCCGTGCTGGTGAACAATCAACTGGCAGGCATCATCTCCATCGGCGACCTGGTCAACTGGATCATCAGCGCCCAGCGCACGCAGATCGAACAGTTGCAGACCTACATCACCGGGCTGCCGGCCTGAGCCACGCCGGAAGGGGACGCGCCACGGCGATGACCGCGGACCTCGAACTGCTCCCGCTGCCGCGCGAACCCCGCGCGGTGGCCCGTTTTCTGCGGGTTCCCTACGGCATCTATGCCAACGACCCCCGCTGGGTGGCGCCACTGTTGACGGACCTGCGGAAGGTCTTTTCCCCCGCCAATCCGCTGTTCCAGCACGCCGAAATGCAACTGTGGGTGGCGCGGCGCGGCGGGCGCGATGTGGGCCGCGTGGCCGGCATCATTGACCGGAACTACAACGAGTTTCACGGCGGACGCGAAGCGTTCTTCGGCTTCTTCGAATGCGAGCAGGTCCCCGCGACCGCACTGGCCCTGCTGGACCAGGTGCGCGCCTGGGCGGCGGCGCGCGGGATGGACCGCTTGCTCGGCCCGATGAACCCCACCACCAACGACGAATGCGGCCTGCTGGTGGACGGCTTCGACACGCCGCCCGTGTTGATGATGCCCTACAACCCGCCGTATTACGCGGAACTGCTGGCGGTCGCCGGGTTTGCCAAAGCCAAGGACCTGCTGGCGTTCGATTTCAAACTGGCCGACGCGCCGCTGGCCCGTTACGCGCGGTTCAAGGAAAAAGCCTGGAAACGCGGCACGGCGCTCACCATCAGCCCCATCACCCGGCGCAACCTCGCCGCTCAGCTCGTCAAGGTGAAGGCCGTCTATAACACCGCCTGGGAGAAGAACTGGGGCTTCGTGCCGATGACCGACGCGGAGATGGATTTCATGGCGGCCCGGCTCAAGCCGTTGCTCACCGAAGGGCTGGCGTTCGTGGCCGAGTCCGGCGCAGAGCCGGTCGGCTTCCTGCTGGCGCTGCCGGATTTCAACGAGGCGCTGCAACCGTTACGGGGGCGGTTGCTCTCGCCGGGTCTGTTCCGCGCGCTGCCGTATTTCCTCGGCTGGCGCACGCCTCGTTACGTTCGCGTGCTGACGCTGGGCGTGAAGGCGGAATGGCGACGACGCGGTGTTGAGGCGCTGATGCTGGCCGAGGGGCTGGAGACGGGCGTGCGGCTGGGCTTCGAGCGGGTCGAGGCCTCGTGGATTCTGGAGGACAACCTCGAGGTGCGCCGCGTGATCGAGATGTTCGGCGGCACGGCCTACAAGACGTATCGGGTCTTTGCGCGGGAAACCAAATCTCCTGCTCCGTAAGCTTATGCCGCTGGAGCCGCAGCAGGACAGCACTGCTGTTTTGGGCGGCGGCAGAGGCCCCACCGAGCCCGGCAAAAAATCCCGGCGGTGTGCCGACCGCCGCTTCGTTGAGCACGAGTGCCGCGTCAGCGGTAATTGGGCAGGCGCCAAGGGCGGCGATACTCGCGGTCATAGGCCAGCGCATGACGCACGGCGGAGCGATTGGCCACGTCCTGTTTGGCGGCGTCCCAGCGGACCGTGACCCCGGCCTGGTGGGAGATGTTGCCGAGATGGCAGACAATCGTGGTGCGGGCGAGCGAGGCGATGTCGGCCCGGGGCGTTTCGCGGGTGCGGACGCAGTCGAGGAAGTTCTGCCAGTGCGTGTTTTCGCCGCGGCGGGACTCGCCCGGGCCGGGAATCTCCTCGTCGGTGTCGCGCGGGAACCAGCGGAGGGCGGCGCGGTCCACAATGAGCGTCCCGTGGTCGCCGACAAAGGCGACGCCGGCCTCGCGTCCGGCGGTGTCGAGACCCTGGTTGTTGCCGTGCCGCTGCTCCCAGAGGAGCTGCCAGTTCCGGAAGCGGTAGAGGGTCTGCATGGTGTCCGGCGTATCGCGGTCGTCGTCCACCACGTAGGTGCCCGCCTCGCTGTGGACGGAGAGGGGATCCCAGTCGTTCATCGCGAGGCAGGCGATGTCCATCATGTGAACGCCCCAGTCGGCAATGAGGGCGCCGCCGGTGTTGTAGAACCAGCGCCAGTGGTAGTGGCAGCGGTTGGCCTGGTAGGGCAGCTTGCGCGCCGGGCCGGTCCAGAAATCCCAGTCCAGGCCGGGCGGCGGGGCGGAGGGCTGCTGGCGGCCCACCTGCTTGGGCACATGCGTGGCCCAGGCGCGGCAAACCTGCACGCGCCCCAGTCCGCCCCCGCGGATGAATTCCACCGCCTGTTGAAAATGCGGCACGCTCCGCTGCCAGGTGCCGACCTGGACAACGCGGTTGAACCGGCGCGCGGCGGCCACCATGGCCTTTGCCTCGGTGACGTTGTGGGAGATGGGCTTCTCGCAGAAGACATCCTTGCCCGCCTCGCACGCGGCGATGAACGGCAGCGCGTGCCAGTGGTCGGGCGTGCTGATGACCACGGCGTCAATCTCGCTACGGTCGAGCAGCCGGCGGAAGTCGGCCAAGATTTCGGGCGCGCGGCCCTGGAGTTTCACCGCCTCGGCCACGCCGTTTTCGGCGTGCCCACGGTCCACGTCGCACACGGCGGCGCACTCGACGCCGGGCAGCCGCAGGAAACGGCGGAGGTTTTCGCAGCCCATCAGGCCGGTGCCAATGAAGCCGAGCACAA
>JBKBTZ010000222.1:0-3572 GCA_046290825.1 Limisphaerales bacterium | reverse complement strand
TTGTGTTCGCCGGGGGTTTACTCCCCCCCGGCTTTGGAACCAAGGCAAAGCCTCCTTTTGGTCAACCAATCGCTTTGCGAGGTTTACTCCCCCCCGGCTTTGGAACCAAGGCAAAGCGACTGGCGAGCCAGCATCCGTGACCTCGAAGTTTACTCCCCCCCGGCTTTGGAACCAAGGCAAAGCAACATATCCGCGAAATCATCCGGTTTGCCGGTTTACTCCCCCCCGGCTTTGGAACCAAGGCAAAGCACAGCGCCGATTTACACAGAGCGGGTGCAAGTTTACTCCCCCCCGGCTTTGGAACCAAGGCAAAGCGTGGTGGGCGTTCACGCGCGGGCCACTTTCGTTTACTCCCCCCCGGCTTTGGAACCAAGGCAAAGCTCGGGCAAACGCCGAAAGGTTGGTGCGCGAGTTTACTCCCCCCCGGCTTTGGAACCAAGGCAAAGCAATACCGTCTGGGAAAAGCGGATGGTGCCTGTTTACTCCCCCCCGGCTTTGGAACCAAGGCAAAGCCGTGGCGGGCGTTTCCGCGCAACGAAAAGTGTTTACTCCCCCCCGGCTTTGGAACCAAGGCAAAGCTGTGCCCCGCCCTGCTTCCGAGGGTGATTTGTTTACTCCCCCCCGGCTTTGGAACCAAGGCAAAGCGAATCGGCCCTTGGTCTCTGAGTTGGCCAGGTTTACTCCCCCCCGGCTTTGGAACCAAGGCAAAGCGACGCCACCGCCCTTATCCCTAGCCCAAGCGTTTACTCCCCCCCGGCTTTGGAACCAAGGCAAAGCGCAGTGGGCATGCATCCTCAGTTTCGCCCGGTTTACTCCCCCCCGGCTTTGGAACCAAGGCAAAGCCCTTGGGGGCACCGCCGTTGTTGGCTTGCAGTTTACTCCCCCCCGGCTTTGGAACCAAGGCAAAGCTGGCCGCGCCCGACGATGAAAGCGAACTGGGTTTACTCCCCCCCGGCTTTGGAACCAAGGCAAAGCGCGGCCTTGGGCAGGCCGCCCACGGCGGCAGTTTACTCCCCCCCGGCTTTGGAACCAAGGCAAAGCTGGCGAAACGCTTAAAGGATTTTGACGCAGGTTTACTCCCCCCCGGCTTTGGAACCAAGGCAAAGCGACTAGGGGCAAGCGCACCTTAACTTACAGTTTACTCCCCCCCGGCTTTGGAACCAAGGCAAAGCCGCTGGTTTTTGACCCGCATTACGAGTTTTGTTTACTCCCCCCCGGCTTTGGAACCAAGGCAAAGCAAGTCAACAGCGACGGCACTCAGAGCGGTGGTTTACTCCCCCCCGGCTTTGGAACCAAGGCAAAGCTGGAGCAGGTAGGTGGACTCGCATTCGGTCGTTTACTCCCCCCCGGCTTTGGAACCAAGGCAAAGCCTGGTCGAGGAGCATTGCCGCGAGGGACGAGTTTACTCCCCCCCGGCTTTGGAACCAAGGCAAAGCTGGACTTTTCGCCACTCGTTTATCGTGTCGGTTTACTCCCCCCCGGCTTTGGAACCAAGGCAAAGCTGGTGTAGCACACGGCCAGCGGGAGCAACAGTTTACTCCCCCCCGGCTTTGGAACCAAGGCAAAGCACTGCCGGCGGAGATCGTCGCCACCAACACGTTTACTCCCCCCCGGCTTTGGAACCAAGGCAAAGCTAATGACTCCGTGGGGCGGCAACAACTATTGTTTACTCCCCCCCGGCTTTGGAACCAAGGCAAAGCGATTGCTGGGAGAACCCCGGGGTTGTTCGCGTTTACTCCCCCCCGGCTTTGGAACCAAGGCAAAGCAACCAATTCAAGTGCGGCCTTCTTGACGCCGTTTACTCCCCCCCGGCTTTGGAACCAAGGCAAAGCACGGACGTTCCGCCTGCTGGCCCGGACCCGGTTTACTCCCCCCCGGCTTTGGAACCAAGGCAAAGCGGGCGGTGCGCTCAGCATTGCCGCAGGTCTGTTTACTCCCCCCCGGCTTTGGAACCAAGGCAAAGCCCCTACTCGAACCACATGCAGCGGAGAGGCGTTTACTCCCCCCCGGCTTTGGAACCAAGGCAAAGCTGAGGCGGCGCTGCCCTCGCCGCACCGCGAGTTTACTCCCCCCCGGCTTTGGAACCAAGGCAAAGCTGTGAGGCATATCAGCGGCGGAGTTCGGCCGTTTACTCCCCCCCGGCTTTGGAACCAAGGCAAAGCGTTGCGCGCACAGCGGCAATGTCATGGCTAGTTTACTCCCCCCCGGCTTTGGAACCAAGGCAAAGCTTGCGCGCCTGCCGGATGGACTCCACAGAGGTTTACTCCCCCCCGGCTTTGGAACCAAGGCAAAGCCATCGCGGTGGACGCGGGGCTGCTGGATGCGTTTACTCCCCCCCGGCTTTGGAACCAAGGCAAAGCGATCGAGTCATCGGTCAGCCTTGACCAGTTGTTTACTCCCCCCCGGCTTTGGAACCAAGGCAAAGCAGCACGCTCCGCCGCCGTCGGCGAAGGATTGTTTACTCCCCCCCGGCTTTGGAACCAAGGCAAAGCGGGCGCGTTGGTGTCTGGCGTTTGGTGATCTTCCCCTTCTATGCCTTTTCTGCTACGCGCTGGTCTTCCTCGTCCGGCCCAGAGCGGAATTGCCGCTCGGCCATCTTTCCAAGCATCGGAACAAACGCCGTTTCACGTGGATGCAGCGGCAGTTGGAGCTTCCGCAAAACCCCGGTTTCGGAGGGGCGCAAGCGTGGGTTTGGCGCTGATTGCCGCTGGGCGGCTTTCGTCCGGGTTCCGGGTTGACAGTGTTCCATCCGTGGTTGAGTATTCCGTTGTGGGTATCACAAAGACATTGCGAGTAATCTCGGTTAAGCTGCCCGAGCAGGATTTACGGTGCATCCCAGAGGCAAACCGTTCCGAGTTTATTCGCCAAGCGGTGGCGGAAAAACTGGCCCGTCAGGCTTCGCCGAAATGGGAACCCAAAACCCCAGCCGGCAAGCTCCGCCGTCAGTTGCGTGAAAAGTTCATCCGGCACGGCGGGATTTTGCTGGATGCGGACGGAATTGCGGAAGAAATCCGGCAGCGACGCGGAGGCCTGGCATGAGGACTTTTCTGGATTCGGGCGTCTTGCTCACCGCTTGGAAGGGGGAAAGCCGGTCGGCGGAAGCGGCGGAAATGGTTTTGGATGATACCAGCCGGGAGTTTGTGACCTGTCAGATGGTCAAGCTTGAATTGCTGCCCAAGCCCACTTACTTCAACCAACTGGACGAACTGGCTTTTTACAATACCCATTTTGAGCAAGTAAAACAGGAGGAGCCATTATCCGAAGGGCTGGCGCGGGAAGCCTTGGCCCTGGCTTGTGCTCACGGCCTGGCGGCGGCAGATGCGTTGAACATGGCGGCGGCGCTGCGGTTGAAGGCTCAAGAGTTTGTGACGACCGAAGCAAAGGGAAAACCCCTGTTCCGCGTGCCCGGAATCAAAGTCACGTCATTGCACGTCGCGGCTAAAACACCCGCCCCGCCAGCTTCGCCCCGGTCATCCGGTTCCAACTGATGAAGCTGCCCGGCGGTAATGCGGCCACCGCGTCCCGATCCGCCCCCAATTCCGCCACGCGGTTCAGCGCCAGCGGTTCCGTGA
>JBKBTZ010000221.1:0-3584 GCA_046290825.1 Limisphaerales bacterium | reverse complement strand
CGCTGCCCACGCGCGTCGCGTAGGCCTTGCAGATGCCGAGGACCTCGTCGATCGCGGTCGGACCCACGCCCGAGCCCGCCGCCGCGCCGCCCGCGACGGTGCTCGACGACGTGACGAACGGGTAGGTCCCGTGATCCACGTCGAGGAACGTGCCCTGCGCGCCCTCGAACAGCATCGCCTCGCCGCGCTCCAGGCAATGGTGCAGCAGCACCACGGTGTTGGTGACGAACGGCTTGAGGTAATCGCCCGCCGCCCGATACGCCTCGAGAATGGCCTTGAAGGAAAGAGGTTTGGCGCCGAGCGCCTTGAGCACCTCGTTGTTCTCCCGGACGCGCGCCTTGAGTTTTTCCTCGAAACGGGCCGGATTCACAAGGTCGCCCACGCGCAAGCCAACGCGCGCCGCCTTGTCGCCGTAGGCCGGGCCGATGCCGCGCTTGGTGGTGCCGATCTTGTGTTTGCCCTTCAGCAGTTCCCGCGCGCCGTCCAGTTCACGGTGATACGGAAAAACCAGATGCGCCGTCTCGCTGAGAAACAGGTTGTCGCCGGTGACCTTCACGCCCAGCTTGCGTAACCCCTCGATTTCACCGACCAGGCTGACGGGGTCCACGACCACGCCGTTGCCGATGACGTTTTTGACACCCTTGCGGAGGATGCCGGAGGGGATCAGGTGCAGCACATATTTCTGCCCCTTGACGATGACCGTGTGCCCGGCGTTGTTGCCGCCCTGCGAGCGGATGACGACCTGCGCCTCTTCGGTCAGCACGTCAATGATCTTGCCCTTGCCTTCGTCGCCCCACTGGGCGCCCACGAGAATGGTGTTGGCCATAGCGAAATAAAAAATCCCCGAACGACAATCCGGGGCAAAGCGTGTGGTCTTTGCGGGCAGACTGTAAAAACTCCGGCGGAACCGGTCAACGCATGATTCGGTCCCCAACATAGAACCATCTTTGCGTTGGACAAACCCGTCGCGCTTGAGGATAGAGGCGGCGGCGGACCGGCGATGCATCCCGGAAAGCCATCCATTCATGCGCCCACTCGCCGTCACCCCGGCCACCGTCGAAGTCTGGCGCGTCCACCTGGACCGCCTGGACCATGCGACGGCGGCGTGGCTGGACGCGTTGCCCTCTGCCGAGCAGGAACGCGCCCGCCGGTTCCGCGCCGACGAGGCCCGGCTTCGCTTCGTGACGGGCCGGGTCGTCCTGCGCCATTTGTTGGGCGGGCGACTGCGCATCCCTCCGCCGGAAATCCCGATCGTCGTGGGTGAACGCGGCAAACCGCACCTCGCGGAGGGCACATTGCCCAGATGGCATTTCAATTTGTCTCACTCCGGCAGTCTCGTGCTGGTGGCGCTCACCGAGAGCGGTCCCGTCGGTGTAGATGTGGAAACCATGCGCCCCCTCGACCACTGGCGGGCGCTGGCCGCGCGCAGTTTCAGTCCTGCCGAAGTGCGGGAACTGGAGTCGCTGACCGCTGCCGAGCGCACTCCGGCCTTCTTTGCCACGTGGACCCGCCGCGAAGCCCTCCTCAAAGCGACCGGCGCGGGCCTGGCTGGCACCTTGGGCCGCGAACTGATACCCGGGCCGGAATGGACCCTGCTCAATTTCCTTGCCGCACCGGGCCACCCTGCCGCGGTCGCCGTCCGCCACCCCGGCGCGGCGCTGGTCTTGAACGACTTTTCACCTTCACGGATCACGCAACACGGTTCACGTTCCCCGCATGCTCCTTCACCACGTTGAACTGGGTTCCGGCCCGCCGCTCGTCGTGCTGCACGGCCTGCTTGGCTCGCATCAGAACCTCCTGCCGGTTTGCCGGCCGCTGGCCGCGCGGTTTCGCGTGTTCGCCGTGGACCTCCGCAATCATGGCCGTTCGCCGCACCGGGAACGGATGGACTACGCAGCCATGGCGGAGGACGTGGACCGGTTCCTCCAAGCCCACGGCCTTGCGGCAGCGCATGTGCTCGGTCATTCGATGGGCGGCAAAACGGCCATGCAATTCGCGCTCCATCATCCGCAACGGGTGGACCGCCTCGTCGTGGCCGACATGTCGCCCCGCGCGGCCGGCCCGCGCTTCGCCAAACTGCTGCACACTCTTCGCGCCCTGCCGGTCGCGGACTTTCGCTCCCGCAACGACGCCGACGCCGCGCTGGCCCCCGCCGTGCCGGACGAGGCCGTGCGACAGTTCCTGCTCAAAAACCTCGTGCCCGACGAACGCGGCGGCTACCGCTGGCGCGCGCATCTCGAGGGCATCGCCGCCAACTACGACCGGTTACGCGAGGCGGTGGACAGCGCCATTCCGTTCACCGGACCGGCGCTGTTCCTGCGCGGTGGCAAATCCGACTACATCGGCCCGGACGATGTGCCGGAAATCCACCGGCTGTTTCCTTCGGCGGAAATCGTTACGCTGCCCGAGGCTGGCCATTGGGTGCATGTGGACGCGCCGGCGGCGTTTGCCCAGGCCGTGCTGGAGTTTCTGAGCCGGTGATCGGCCGCCAGCCGGATCAAAGGCAGGGTGATTGGAAAACCCACCACCTTCACAGCCCAACATCGAACCTCCAACGACGCACGGTCACGTCAGGCGCACTGGCCGTCTCCGGCCCTGCCATACAATTTGCAAACCCCGCCCGGGCGAGTAACCTCTGCCCAACCGAACCCGATGCGACAGTTCGTCACCATCGCCCGCAACGCCTTCATGGAGCTGGTCCGGCAGCCGGTGTTTTTGCTGCTGATGACGGCTTCGGCGGTGTTCTGCCTGTTCCTTGCCACGCCTTACTACTTCGCGTTTGGCGACGAGCCAAAGCTGGTCAAGAACAGCACCTTGGCGGTGATGTTGCTGTCCGGCCTGTTCGGGGCGGTGATTAGCGCATCGGCCTCGCTGGCCCGCGAAATCCGCTCCGGGACGGCCCTGGCCGTGCTGGCCAAGCCGGTGGGCCGGGCGCAATTCATCGTCGCCAAATTCACCGGGGTGGCGGGGGCGCTGGTGTTGCTGGCCTACGTCAACCTCCTCGCGTGTCTGCTGGCCAGTCGGATGGCTTTTGACGCCTACGGTTCGACGGACCTGTTCGCCCTTGGCATCTTCGCACTGGCCCTGGTGCTGGCCTACGCGCTGGGCGGGTTGAGCAATTTCTTTCTCCGGCGCCCGTTCGTCTCCGACGCGGTGTTTGCCGTCCTGGCCATGGCAACCCTGGCTTTTGTGGTGATCAACTTCTTCGACCAGCACGGCAAACCGCAGGACTTTGCGCACGGCGTGGACTGGAACATCCTCCCGGCGGCGGTGCTCATCCTGTTCGCCCTCTGGGTGCTGGCGGGGCTGGCCATCGCCTGCTCGACGCGGTTCGACATGATTCCAACCCTGGCCATCTGCACGGCGCTGTTTTTCCTCGGGCTGATCTCGGACTATCTGTTCGGCCGCGCGGCGGACCGGGGCGAGTGGTGGGGCGCGGTGCTTTACAGCGTGGTGCCCAACTGGCAGCTTTTCTGGCTCGCCGACGCCGTGGAAACGGGCAAAAGCACATTCCACTGGGGCTACGTGGGCAAGGCGGCGGTCTATATGGCCTGCTACGTCGGCGCGGCGCTGGCGGCGGCGGT
>JBKBTZ010000220.1:0-3605 GCA_046290825.1 Limisphaerales bacterium | reverse complement strand
CACGCTAACAAGAACGCCCGGCAGTGTATAGGGGCAACCGTAACAGGATTTCCGCGGCCAGGCACGCGAGCCGAGCCGGCTCGTCCTCAAAGCGCGTCGAGCCGACTCCGGTAGCGGCGGCATTCGGCCGCGATATCCGGCGCGTTCAAAATCGCCGACACCACGCAAATGCGCCGGGCACCGGCCGACAGCACTTCCTCCAGCGTGGTCTCATTAATGCCCCCAATGGCAAACCACGGCACCTCCACGTGCGCCGCCGCCCAGCGGACATACTCGACGGTGACGGGGCGGGCGCCGGGCTTGGTGCCCGTGGGATATACCGGCCCAATGGCGACATAATCGGCACCCGCGCTGATCGCCCGCCGGCATTGTTCGGGCGCATGAGTGGAAAGCCCGATCCCGAGCGTCTCCCCGGGCCGCCGAATCTCATCCACATGCCGGTGGCCGGCGTCAAAGAAGTCCTCCTGGCCCAGATGACAGAAGTCCGCCTGCACCGCCCGCGCGACCTCCAAATGGTCGTTAACCACGAACCATACCCCGGCGGCGGCGGTGATGGGGCGCAGGGCCTCAGCCAGCCGGCGCACGACGTCCGGTGACTCGCTTTTGGCGCGCAGTTGAATCAGGTCGGCCCCGCCGTCGCAGAGCAGGCGGGCCACGTCTTGCGGGGCGCGGCCATGCAAATAGGCGGTGTCCACAAAAGCATAGAGGCGACAGTCGGCCAATGGCTTCGGCATGGCAACAGCATCGGGTGGCCGCCGCCCGGGCGGCAACTCCTTTCGCGTCGGCCCGCGGAACGGGCATTCCATTGTCCGGATGGACAATCCCAAATTCATGCGGGAAATGCCCTGTTGCACCGGGGCGGCGGTTGCCGCTATTGTCGCTTTCCGTTGCCGAGCAACCCTGATGCTGCGCCAACAACAACTCATCCGGCTGCAGATCCATCAATTGATGGACGCCTGTCTGTTTGCGATCAGCTTCTGGCTGGCGTCCGAGTTGCGCGCGGCGGAATGGGTGATTCGTCTGTTTGATCTTCAACCGGCGCCGCCCGAGGAGGGGTTCTTCTGGATTTTCCTGTTCCTGATCCCGGCCGCCCCGATGATTTTGGAGTGGCAGGGTTTCTACAACCGGACGCCCACCGCCCCGCGCCGGCAGTTCCTCTGGCCGTTGTTGCGCGCGTGTCTCATCGCCGCTGGCCTGCTGATCCTGTCGTCCTTCTTCTTCCGCATCACCTTCGCCCGCTGGATGGTGGTGTGGTTTCCACTCATCGCGTTCGTGCTGGTCGTGATCAAGGAGGAAATCCTCCGCGCCATGTATCGAAGCCGTCTTGGACAGACGGTGTCGCGCCGGCATTTCATCGTGGCCGGCGCCCCCGAGGAAACGCGCCTGATGCGCGACCAGATGCGGTGGGAGGAGGACGAGGTCGAAGTTGTGGCCGAACTGGACCTGAACGAAACCTCGCCCGAGAAACTGGTCCAACTTCTCCATGAGAAGTCCGTCAACGGCGTGGTGTTGAGCGCGCGGCATGCCTACTTCGATCGCATCGAGGCGCTCATTCGTGCGTGCGAGATCGAGGGAGTCGAGGTCTGGTTGCTGGCCGATTTTTTCAAGACCCAGTTGTCCCGTGTCACGTTCGGCAGCCTGCAGGGGCGACCGGTCCTGGTGTTCCGCACCGCCCCGGACGTCTCCTGGCAGGCCCTGGGCAAGCAATTGCTGGATTTCTTCGGGGCCTTGTTCCTGATCATTGTCACCTCGCCGCTGCTCCTGGCCGTGGCCCTGCTGGTCCGTTTCACTTCGCCCGGCCCGGTGCTGTTCCGGCAGCAGCGCGCCGGGCTGAACGGGCGGCCCTTCACCATGTATAAGTTCCGCACCATGGTCACCAACGCCGAGCAGTTGAAACAGGAACTGGCCCAGTTAAACGAGATGAGCGGACCGGTCTTCAAGCTCACCAACGACCCGCGAATCACGCCCATCGGTCGCTGGCTCCGCAAGTTCAGCCTCGACGAGTTTCCGCAGCTTTTCAACGTGCTCAAGGGCGAGATGAGCCTCGTCGGCCCCCGCCCCCTGCCCCTCGAGGAAGTGGCGCGCTTTGACGACGTGGCTCACCGCCGACGCCTGAGCGTTCGGCCCGGCCTGACGTGCCTCTGGCAGGTCAGCGGACGCAACGAAGTCCGCGACTTCCGCGAATGGGTCCGGTTGGACCTGCAATACATTGACCACTGGTCGCTCTGGCTGGACCTGCGCATCCTCCTCCGGACCATTCCCGTGGTTCTGCTCGGCAAGGGCGCCAAATAACCCGCGCCGCCGCGCCGGACATCTGTTTTCACCCATGACCGCCTCCCCCAAAAAACGCTCCCACGCCCGGCAACCCGTTTCCGTTGTCACCGGCGCCGCCGGATTTCTCGGCTCGCACCTCACCGACCTGCTGCTCGCGCGCGGCCACCGCGTCATTGGCATTGACAATCTGGTGACCGGTTCGGTGGACAACATCGTTCACCTCGCCGGCAATCGGGACTTCCGTTTCATCCATCAGGATGTGACGGAGTTCCTGTTCCTGGATGGCCGGGTGGATTACGTTTGGCACTTTGCCTCGCCCGCCAGCCCGGTGGACTACCTGGAACTGCCGATTCAGACCCTCAAGGTCGGCTCCCTTGGCACCCACAAAGCCCTGGGCCTCGCCAAATACAAGGGGGCGCGCTTTCTCCTCGCCTCCACGTCCGAGGTTTATGGCGATCCGCAGGTGCATCCCCAAAAGGAGACCTACTGGGGAAACGTCAACACCATCGGCCCGCGCGGCTGCTATGACGAAGCCAAACGGTTCGCCGAAGCGTTGACCATGGCCTATCACCAGGAACATGGCGTCCCCACCCGCATCGTCCGCATCTTCAACACCTACGGTCCGCGGATGCGGCTGCGCGACGGTCGTGTGGTGCCCGCCTTCATCAGCCAGGCCCTGACCGGCAAGCCGCTGACCGTGTTTGGCGAGGGGCAGCAGACCCGCAGCTTCTGCTATGTCTCCGACCTCATTGAGGGCATCTACCGGCTGATGATGTCCCGGCACCACCTGCCCGTGAATATCGGCAATCCGAGGGAGATGACCGTGCTGGAGTTCGCCCGGGAAATCATCCGTCTGACCCGCTCGAAAAGCCGCATCGTTTTCAAACCCCTGCCGCAGGACGACCCGAAACAACGCCAGCCCGACATCACCAAGGCCCGCAGACTGCTCGGCTGGGAACCACAGGTGCCGCTCGAAAAGGGATTGAAGGAGACCATCGCCTACTTCCGGCCCCGCGTCTGAAGCCGGGCAGTGGGCGGCTTGCCCAAGAACTTTGCGCCCGGCCCGTTGAAGCGGAAGCCATTTCCCGCTATGCTCCGCCCATGCTGCGGCTCACCAAACACGAACAACTCGTGCTCTGCGCCATTTTTGGCCTGTTGCTCGCGGGTCTGGCCGTGAAAACCTGGCGACTCCGGCAGGCCCCCGCGCCCCGGGTGGAAGCCGCATCCGCCACGGCCACTCCCGCCCCCAGTTCCGGTCCCATCACCCACGACGACTGACCCATCGCCATGCACAACGCCACCTTCGAGGAACTGGTGGAACGCATCCGGCA
>JBKBTZ010000219.1:0-3612 GCA_046290825.1 Limisphaerales bacterium | reverse complement strand
GGTGCGGGAGTTGCGGCGGCAACCGGCACCGGAGCCACCGGATGCATCGGGGCTACAGCGGGCGCGGCAGCCGCTGGTGCGGGAGCCGCACCGCCGGTGTCACCCACGGAGAAAATGCGCGCGCCAACGGCCACCTTGTCGCCCGGCTTCACATGCACGGCGGTCACGGTGCCGGCGACGGTCGAGGGGATGGAGGCGACGGCCTTTTCGCTTTCCAGTTCGAGGACGGGCTGGTCCTTGGCCACGGTGTCGCCCACCTTGACGAACAGGTTGACGATGGTCCCGGAGTCCGCGCCCTCGCCCAGTTTCGGTAGTTTGAAATCCATAGATAAAGCGGCGGTAAGTTGGTGCAAAGGCCGCGCCGGTTCGAGGGAAAAATTCGCGCGGGATTGGCCTTCCCGCCCGCGCCGCCGGACGCTAGTTTGCCGCGCCCTATGGAACGACTGCCCGGTTTCCGCGATTTTTACCCCGAGCCGCTGCCGCACGCGGACGTGTGGAGCGCCGACGCGCGCCAGTTCATCTTCCGCACCTGGCGGGAGGTGGCGCGCCGCTATGGCTTTCGCGAATACGACGGCCCGCCGCTGGAACCGCTCGAGCTTTACACGCTCAAGAGCGGCGACGAAATCGTGCGGCAGCTCTACAACTTCACGGACAAGGGGGACCGCGCGGTGGCGCTGCGGCCCGAAATGACGCCGACCCTGGCGCGGATGATCGCGGCCCACGAGCGCGGCTACAAGAAGCCCGTCAAGTGGTTCGCCATCCCGCAGTTGTTCCGCTACGAGAAACAGCAGCGGGGCCGGCTGCGCGAGCATTTCCAGTTCAACGCGGATTTGATTGGCGAGACGGACCCGGCGGCGGACGCGGAATTGATCGCGCTGTTGGTGGACACGTTGCGGGCGTTCGGATTGACGGCGGACGACTTTCGCGTGCGCCTGAGCAGCCGGCGGGCGTGGCAGGAATTCTTCGCGGCGCGGGGGGGCGACCCGGCGAAGGCCTACGAATTTTACCAGGCCGTGGACAAACTGGAGCGCGACAAACCGGAGGAAACCGACCAGAAACTGCGCGCGGTGGGGCTGTCGCTGGAGGAAGTGAACCGATTCATCACGGCGGGCGAGCCGACGGCGGAATTGGCGCAGATTCTTGCAAATCTGGAAGCGCGCGGCATGAAGGATTTTGTGCGGGTGGATTACCGCGTGATCCGGGGGCTGGCCTATTACACCGGGCCGGTGTTCGAGGCGTTTGACAACCAGGGTGAACTGCGTGCCATTGCGGGCGGCGGTCGCTATGACAACCTGATCCACCTCATCAGTGGCGGCAAAGTGAACCTGCCCGCGCTCGGCTTCGGCATGGGGGACGTGGTGCTGCTGGAGCTCTTGAAAGCGCGCGGGCGGCTGCCGACTTTCGGGGCAAGGACAGAGGTGTTCGTGCTGATCGAAGACGAGGCGTTGCGCCCCGAATCCTTGGCCCTGGTGCAACAGTTGCGGGCGGCGGGTTGCGCGGTGGACTACGCGCTGACTCCCGCCAAAGCAGATAAGCAGTTCAAGCGGGCGCAGGAACTCGGGGCCGCGCACACCGTCCGCTTGGACCGGGAAGGAAACGGCATCACGCAGGCGCGGGTGCGGCGGCTGGCGGACCGGACCGAACAGGTGTGCGCGCCAGCAGAGGTGGCTTTGCGCCTGGGTCGGTTGCCCGCCGGGCGGGAATAAAAAAGGGCGGGAAGGTTCTCCCGCCCGGGAAGATGGAATTGGCCGGAATGAATCAGGCGGCGGCAGGCGCGGCGGCCTTGGTTTCCGCTTTGGCCTCTTTTTCGCGCACCGTGGTGGCTCCCTTGCCGACGCGCTTGCGCAGATAGGTCAGCTTAGCGCGGCGGACCTTGCCCGAGCGTTCCACTTCGACCTTCTCCACGCGCGGGGAGTGGATGGGGAAAATGCGCTCAACGCCTTCGCCGTAGCTGATGCGGCGAACGGTGAAAGTCTCGTTGAGGCCGTGACCGCGGCGACCGATCACGATGCCCGCGAACACTTGGATGCGTTCCTTGCCGCCTTCCACGACCTTCGCGTGGACGCGGACGCTGTCCCCCACGTTGAAGTGGACGGGTTCTTTGCGATACTGTTCCTTCTCGATTTTGTCCAACAATGCCTGGTTCATATTCGTTCGACGGTTGTTAATTCATTTCGTTTCCGGCGGGGGCAGCAAATCCGGCCGCCGCCGCGCGGTGCGCTGCCGGGCCTGTTCCGCCCGCCACCGGGCAATTTCCGCGTGATTGCCGGAGAGCAGCACCTCCGGCACGCGCATGCCGCGAAACTCGGCGGGCCGGGTGTATTGCGGATACTCCAGCAGCCCGTGGCTGAAGGATTCGTCCCGCGCGCTCTCGTCATCCCCGAGAACGCCCGGCAGCAGCCGGGTGACGGCATCCACGATCACCATCGCGGGCAACGCCCCGTTGGTGAGCACGTAGTCCCCGATGGACAATTCATCATCCGCCAGGGCCTCGCGAATTCGCTCATCGAATCCCTCGTAACTGCCACAGACCAAAATCAAATGGGTTTGCGCCGCCAGCTCGCGGGCCACGGCTTGCGTGAACCGCCGCCCCTGTGGGCACAACAAAATCACCCGCGCATCGGGCGAACGCAGCGCCTCGACCGCCGCGAATACCGGCTCCGGCTTCAGCAACATGCCTGGCCCGCCGCCGAAGGGCCGATCATCCACCGTTTTGTGCCGGTCGTGGGTCCAGTCGCGCAGGTTGTGAACCCGCAGTTCCAGCGCGCCCTGTTCCCGCGCCCGTCCCACCATGCTTTCATCGAGCGGCCCGGCGAACATGCCGGGAAACAGGGTGAGAATGTCCACCTTCATGGCCGGCCCCGATCCGGGTGGCGGGCGGGTCGTCAGCGGGCCGGCTCGTCCACCAGTTCGAGCGAGCAGCGGAGGCCCTTGCGGGCGGCCCCGGCCTGCAGCACACCGCGAATCGCGTTGATGGTCTGACCCTGCCGGCCAATGACCCGACCCGCATCGGTCGGGGCAAGGCGCACTTCAAAGATCGTCTGGCCCCCGCGTTCCACGGGCGTCACGGAAACCTGGTCCGGATGCTGGACCAGGCCCTTGACGACGTATTCCACGAAAGCCTGCATGGCCCTCCGGGTCTTAGGCGGCGGCCTTTTCCGCTTTGCGGATGAAACTGGCCACGGTGTCGCTCGGCTGCGCGCCCACGCTCAACCAGTAGCGGGCGCGTTCGAGATTCAGTTTGACGTTGTCACTCTTCTGGCGGGGCAGGTAGGTGCCGATTTCCTCGATGAACCTGCCGTCGCGGGGGCTGCGCGCGTCGGCGACCACAATGCGGAACGCCGGCGAGTTGCGCGCGCCCATCCGTTTCATGCGAATTTTGACTGCCATAAAAAATGCTGTTGTGACCGGCTGCCCAACCGCAAGCGCCATGGTTGGCGCCGGTTCAGGCCGGTCCAAAGAGCCGGGACAGTAGGGTGCGCTCCCCGGGTTGGCAAGCCATCATTTGGCGCGTGAACGACGCGGGCGCATCTCCGTATTTTGCAAGGGGGTGTAAGCCGGAAACATGTCGTCGGTATGGCTGGAACGGCCAACTTGGCCGTTCTGGGCGGC
>JBKBTZ010000218.1:0-3690 GCA_046290825.1 Limisphaerales bacterium | reverse complement strand
GACCGGATCGCTGTTGGTGAGGGTGACCCCGGCGCTGGGATGGTAGAACGGTCCGAGCAGGTAATGCGCGAGCACTTGCCGCGGGGTCAGCGCGATGTCGCTGAGGCGCACTTCGGCGTAATCGTTGGCGGCCATGGCGTCGGCGCTCCACTGGGAACGACCGAGCCAGTTGTTCACGTCCTGCAGAGCGGAGGGCAGGAAACTTACGTCGAGATACGCGATGGGAAGGCCGTCGCGATACCATTGCCAGCGACCGCCCGTGGCGGGGAACGCGCCGACGCCGGCGGTGAAGGTGATGGTGAAATGGTGCAACGTGCCCGCCACGGTGGGCAGGCCGGAATCGAGGGTGACGGCGGACCCGTTGAGGCGGGCCTCGAAACGCTGCTGGTTGAGGCTGGTGCCGATGGTGGCGCTGAGGAGGAGGCTGTCGAGGCCGCTGGTGCTGCCCGGCGCGGGTGTGCCGGGCGCGCCGGTGTATTCGCCGGGCGCGCCAAGGCCGTCGCCGGCCTGGACGGTGCGGCCAAACTCGGCCACACGCGCCCAGTTCGCGGCGGTGCGCGGGGCGGCCCAGATTTCGAGGGTGAGGTTGGTGCGGGCGGAGAGAATGCCGTTGGGCAGGTCAAGATACGCCGCGATGGAATTGGCGGCGGTGTTACCGGTGGTGCCGCCGGGCGTGCGGAGGGCGCGGCCCGTGAAGGTGGCCCCGTTGCCCCGCACGACGGCGGGCGCGGCGGTGACGAGGTCGGGGATCACGGTGCCCGCCGGCGCGGAACCGGGCGCGTTGGTGAAGCACCAGCGGAGGACGACGTTGCCGAGCTGCGGGCCTTCGAGCACGCGAAGACGGCGGTCGGCGACGACCTGCGCGCCGGGGGAGGAGTTGTCGCCGCCGTTGATGAGCGAACCCTGGCCGCAGTTGTCGCCGGTGCCCTGGAGCTGCACGCCGTTGAACCAGATGTTGGGATTGGAAAAAATGTAGGGGGGAGCCGCGCCGCCGCCGCAGTAGTTGTGCAGCATGACGGTCTTGGGGTTGAGCAGGCCGTCGGAGTGTGAGCGCCCGTAGTTGTGGCCGCCGGTTTCGTGGGCGAACACGGCGGACCAGACGGCGGAGGGGTTGTAGGCGGAATACATGCCGGGTTGCTGCGCGACGGCGGCAATGCTGGCAGAGTCGCTGTGCTGGCAGATGTAGGTGACGAGGTCGGCGCCGACGGCGGCCCCGGCGGCAACCACGTCCGCGATGCGGGAATCGTTGTTGGCCAGCCAGCCGACCATGCCGCCGGTGGTGGTCCAGTTGACGGGGTCGTTGGTGGAACGGTGAAAGCCGGCGATGCGCATCCGCGCGCCGGTGCCGCTCTGATCGTTGATGACGTTGTTGCCGACGACGGCGTTGGCGATGATGACCTGGGCGTTGGCATCTCCGCCGACGCTCGCGGCGTAGCTCGGGGCGTAACCGGCCAGCAGGTCCGCCTCGATGGTGGCGCGGGCGGGCAGGGCGAGGAGCAGGGGGATGATGGCCCACGAAAGACACGAAAGGCCACGAAAGGGCGGGGTGCGATCGGGCAACGCGGCGTTCGGATGCGCCTCCGCTGCGCAGTCTTCGTTTGGCGGGCAGGCGCCGGATGCTTTCTGGGTCTTGTGGGCCGCTTTCAGATTCATCGTTTACGGATTGCCACACACGCCGACGACGTAGGTGGCGGGGTCAATGTGTTTCAAAAGGATTTCGCCGGGTTCGCGCGGGTCGGCCTGGAGGAAAACACCGGCGGAGGGCGCGATAATGGTGAACGCCTCGCGCCCGACCTGGAAGGCGAGCGTGACCATGGAATCGGGATGCCCGGCGAGGCGGCCGCCGAACTGGCCCGCGAGGCCGGAGGGGTGCAGTTCGGTGTGGGTGATTTCGACGAGATGCTCGCGGCCATCAAAATCCGGCAGCACGAGGTGAGTCAGCGGTTGGCCGGCCGCGCGGGCCTGCTGCACGGCCGCGGCGGCGGTCTCGCGCCGATACACCAACTGGCGGCGGAAAATGCGGTCGTTTTCCTCGATCAGCCGTTGGTATTCGAGGGGGTTGTGGGCGAGTTGCGCGATGACGGCGGGATCGCGGCCGTCTGCAGCCGTCCACTCGTGCCGGTCGGTGCTCTGCGCGACGGCCAGCGGGCGGAGCGCGGCGGGGAAATGGTCCGGCACCGGCGGCGCGGATGCGACGGCCCTGGCACTGTCTGGCGTGGTGGGCGATCCGGTGCTGTTCCGCGTCGCTCCGGTGGCGGGACCAACATCCGAACGATTGGTCCACACCCAGGTCACCAAACCGACGACGAGGCAGAGCAGGGCGGCGATGGTTGCCCGGGGGAAACGTTTCATGGAGTCGGGACGCTGAGCCGGTAATACCGTTGCGCCTCGCCGGGCGTGACGGGATTGGTCACGGCGAAGCTGCCATCCGGTTCAAAATACAAATTGGTGGCCAGCACCTCCCACGCGGCGAGTGGCAGGGTCACGTTGGTCGCCGAGAGGAGGTGGAAGTTGCCACCGGGCCAGCCGCCGGTGCCGGTGAGGACGAGCGCGCCGCCTGTGAGCGTCACACCGTCAATTTGCGGCGCAACGGGCACGGGCACGGTGGCGGTGGCGGGGAGCGAAGGCAGACTTTCGCCCGCGCTGTTCCACGCCGTGACCTGGTAGGTGTAGGTGCCGCCGGGCAGCACGTCCGTGTCCGTGAACGCGGTGCCAGTGACGTTGGTGAGGAGGGCAAAGGCGGTGGTATTGGTGAGGGCGCGTTTGACGGCGTAGCTGGTGGCCTCGTTGACGAGCGACCACGTCACGAGCACCTGGCCCGGGCCGCCCACCGCGTCGAGATCGTAGGGCGGATGCGGGGCGGCGGGCGGGGCGGTCCAGAAGAATTCCTGGTCGCCGCGCGCGACGGAACTGACGCGAACCTCGTCAATGCGGCCCGTGAACGTCTCGGTGTTGGCGGCGCGGTTTTCGCCGCCGATGACGAACGGCCCGGTGATGGCTCCGACGGCGGCGCCGAGGTCAAGCGGGTAGGTGAGGAGCCGGTTGGCGGCGGTCAGGCCGGGCTGGGCCTTGGTCCAATACAGGCTGACGTTCTCGCCGTCGTAACTGGCGGCGACATGGAACCAGTTGGAGGCGGCGTAGGCGTGCGGCCCCGTGGTGGGCAGGGGCACCAGTTGCTGGGCGGTGCCGCCGGAGGAGCCGTTGATGAAGTGCAGTTCCAACTGGCCGGCGGTGGTGAGGCGGAACTGGAACCCGCGGGCGGCGGCGGAGGAATCCGTGCAGAGGATTTCGGCGTTGCGCGGCTGGGCGGGCGTGGCGTTGGTCGGAAAAATGAGCGCCTCGATGGTCCAGGGCGTCGGGCCGTTGCTGCCAATGTTCAATGTGCTCAACGCCACCGCGTCGGCGCTGACCGAGCCGGTGTCCCCCTGATAGGCGCCACTATTGTTGGCGTCCCAGCCGATGAGGTGGCCGTTGACGCCGAGCGCGGCGGACAGGCCGAAGCCGGGCAGCGCGGGCGCGCCGAGGATGGTGTTGACGGTGGGCGGCGTGGCGGTGGCGCTGGCCTGGTTGACGGCAAAGGCGCGGCGGTCGCCGGGACCGGCGCTGAGGGTGCCGGCATTGGTCGCGGCGACCGCACCGGCGGGTTCATCGAAGTGGAACAGGAGCAGCGTGTGAGCGTCGGGGGTGTAA